>CBDUOW010000004.1:0-34201 GCA_965368945.1 uncultured Gammaproteobacteria bacterium | reverse complement strand
TCAGCTTCTGCTACCGGTGCTGGTGCCGGCGTCCGGTCTTCGCTGCTTTCTTCCCGCCTCACCAGAGGAGATGGCTCGGTAATGGCCTTGTCGCGACGAATAACCAGGTTGCGGATGACCGCATCATTGAAGCGGAAGCCACTTTCCAGTTCATCCAGGGTGGCTTGATCGCATTCGATGTTCATCAGAATGTAATGCGCCTTATGGATTTTCTGAATGGGGTAAGCCAGTTGACGGCGGCCCCAGTCTTCCAAACGGTGGATATTGCCACCATTGTTTTCGATGCTGCTACGGTAACGATCGAGCATGCCAGGAACCTGCTCGCTCTGGTCAGGGTGGACCAGAAACACGATTTCATAGTGTCTCATATTGCTCCCTATGGATATCAAGCCTCCCGTCACGCGGTAAGGCAAGGAGTTAACAAATTGTCAGTAAATGTCCCGGCTGCACCGGGCCATGAAGGCCGGCAATTGTACTTGAGGCCATTTTGTAATGCAATCAATCACTAAGGCGCTTCAGGCCAGCGCCGATAGACAATGGCGATATTATAGAGGCCATTAAAAAACAATCAGTTAGGAGGTTGAGCCAGGGTTTGTAGTTGCCGGTCATGCCAACTGCTGAAAAGTAAAACCGCCACAACGGCACCGAACAAGGCCCAGGCCATATCCGACTGGGTGTCCCAGACATATCCCTGGGTTGCCAAAAAGGCGTCAGCGGCGGTGCCGGTGAGGAGCGCCACCCACCACTCGACCAACTCATACAGAGCGCTTATGGCCAGGCTGATACAGACGATAATCGACCCGAGCCATATGGGCCCGTTAACCACCCTGTTACGCAGCAGGATCTCCCGTGCGACCATGGCCGGCACAAAGCCCTGGGCGAAATGCCCCACCTTGTCGTAATTGTTGCGCTGCCAGTTGAACACCTCAGCCAGCCAGTCGAACAAGGGCACCTCGGCATAGGTATAATGGCCACCTACCAGCAAAATGATGGCATGCAGCAGGATCAAACTATAGGTTAATGGTGTCAGTGGAAAGCGGCGCCGGGTCGACAGCAACACGCCCGCGGCGATCAAGGCGGGGGAAACCTCCAGCCACCAGATGAACCTGTCAAACGGTTGAATCGCGGACCAGGCCAACACCAGCAGGAACACCCCGGCCCAGATGATGCTGCCACGCGTTACCAGTGGTTCAGTCACTCACTCGCCCTGCACGCTGCCGCAATGCCTCGTATAAACAAATCCCGGCACTCACGGACACATTCAGGCTTTGTACACTGCCGTGCATGGGAAGTTTTATCAGTGAATCACAGGCTTCACGGGTAAGGCGACGCAGACCCTTGCCTTCAGCCCCCAACACCAGCGCCAATGGACCGGTTAAATCAGTACCAAACAAACTGTTGCTGGCAGCCAAATCGGTACCAATGATCCAGATGCCGGCTTGCTGCAGGGTTTTGAGGGTACGCGCCAGATTGGTGATCTGCACAAAGGGCACCGTCTCCGCAGCACCGGAGGCGACCTTACGTACTGTACTTGTAAGTCCGCAGGCGTTGTCACGTGGGGCGATCACCGCATGAATACCGGCAGCATCGGCAGTACGCAGACAAGCCCCCAGATTGTGGGGATCCTGCACCCCGTCGAGTATTAATAGAAAAGGCGGAACATCAAGACTGGCTAACAAGGTTTTGAGACCGGCGTCATCCAACGCGGGTTGCAGACAAGCCTCAGCTACAACACCTTGATGCTGCCCGCCAGCAGCCATTTGATCCAGTTCATCCCGCTCGACACGTTGTAAGGGAATGGCGTGTTGCTTTACCAAGGCGCTGATCTGTTGCGCCCGTTTGTCACGTCGCGCATGTTCCAACCAGACCATTTTGATGCTGTCCGGTTCATGTTGCAGCGCCGCCGCAACGGCATGCATACCAAAGATGAGATGCGTATCAGCCATGTTCACTGAATAAACCCGGTGCCTACACGGCTGCCGGATTAATGATTATCCTCTCTAACCTGATCTTTTCTTGTTTTTCTTTTTACTTTTTTTACTGGCAGCCTTCTTGTTGCCGGTCTTTTTCTTGTCTGCTGCTTTTTTCTTGTTTCTATTCCTGCTGCGTTGCTTATTGTCGCCTTTCTGTTTGTCTGTCTTTTCCTTGCCAGGTTTCTTTTTTGCCGCCTTTTTCTTCGTGGTGGTTCGACCTCGACGTTGCCGGGGTGCATCACGCTCAGACTCTGCAGGAAAGATTTTTGCCGGTTGTGCGGTATCAACCAGATTAAAGTCAATTTTGCGCTCATCCAGATCAACCCGTGCCACTTGAATACGCAGTCGATCACCGAGGCGGTAGCTTTTGTTTGTTCGTTCCCCCAGCATACGATGCTTGACCGGATCAAACTGGAAGTAATCATTGGCCAGGCCGGTAACATGAATCAGCCCTTCCACATAGATCTCATCCAGTTCCACGAACAGGCCGAAACTGGTCACGCTGGAGATGGTGCCTTCGAACTCCTCGCCCACCCTGTCCAGCATGTACTCACATTTGAGCCAATCCACGGCATCGCGAGTCGCTTCATCCGCACGACGTTCATTTTGCGAACAGTGCTGTCCCAACGCCACCATGCTCTCATGGTTATACTGGAAGGTATCGACGGGCTTACCGGATAACAGGTGACGGATCGCGCGATGCACCAACAGGTCGGGATAACGTCGAATGGGGGAAGTAAAATGGGCATAGGCATCAAACGCCAGACCGAAATGCCCCACGTTATCCGGACTGTAAACCGCCTGACGCAGGCTTCGCAGCAACACAGTCTGGATCAGGTGCGCATCAGGCCGTTCCTTGATCTGGTTAAGCAACTCAGCGTAATCCTGGCCTTGCGGATCATCGCCGCCACCCAGATAGAGGCCAAACTCACCCAGGAAGGCACGCAGATCTTCCATTTTCTCCGCGGTCGGTCCTTCATGAACGCGGTACAGGGCCGGAATGTTATGCTTGAGCAAATAGCGCGCGGTGGCAACATTGGCCGTGATCATAAATTCTTCGATCATACGGTGTGCGTCATTGCGCACTAGCGGCACAATACGCTCTATCTTGCGTTCCGTACCGAAAACAATCCGCGTTTCGGTGGTATCAAAATCAATCGCTCCCCGCTGTTCACGCCGTTGACGAAATACGGAATAAAGATCATAAAGTGCTTCCAGATGCGGGATCAGGGCAGCATATTGTTGCCGTTGATTCTGATCCAGCTCCACCAGCATCGCCGCGACCTGGGTATAGGTCAACCGCGCATGGGAGTGCATCACCGCCGGGTAGAAACGAAACTCCTGCAACGCCCCGCGCTTGCTGATTTGCATGTCACAAACCATACAAAGTCGATCGACCTGGGGATTCAGGGAGCACAAGCCATTGGAGAGAATCTCCGGCAACATTGGAATAACACGTTCGGGGAAATAAACGGAGGTACTGCGTTCCTGCGCATCCCCATCCAACGCACTGCCCGCTTGCACATAATGTGACACATCGGCAATGGCAACCAGCAGACGCCAACCCTTATCATTGGCTTCACAGCAGACGGCATCATCAAAGTCACGCGCGTCTTCTCCGTCGATGGTCACCAGTGGCAGGTGACGAATGTCCTCGCGGCCCTGTTTATCGGCTTCCGTCACCTCGGCACTTAGCCCGGCAATTTCCGCTTCGGTTTCACCTGTCCACACCAGCGGCAGACCATGGGAGCGGATCGCCACATCGATTTCCATGCCGGGTGCCATGTGCTCACCCAGAATCTCCACTACCTTACCAATTGGCTGACGGTACTTGGTCGGCTGTTCAATCACCGCAATGGTGACAATCAAACCATGTTTGGCACCATGCAGGTTTTCCGCCGGCACCAGGATATCCTGATGAATGCGCTTGTTGTCCGAGACAACAAACGCCACGCCACCTTCAATAAACAAGCGTCCAACCAGGGTCTTGTTGGCTCGCTCCAGCACTTCAACCAGGCCACCTTCACGCCGACCCCGCCGATCCACGCCAGTAATGCTCACCAGCGCCCGGTCTCCGTGTAACAGACTGCGCATTTCCCGCGCGGAGAGGAAAACATCATCCCCGGCCTCGTCCGGCACCAGAAAGCCGAAGCCATCAGGATGGCCAATCACCCGCCCCCGCACCAGATTCATATGACTTACCAGACCGTATTCACGCCGCCGATTGAATATCAGCTGCCCATCCCGCTCCATCGCCCGCAAGCGACGGCGCAGGGCTTCGAGCGTGTTTTCATCACGCAACTTCAGTGACGCCGCAATGGCTTCGCGCCCCATCGGGCGACCTTCATTTTCCAGCAGTTGCAGGATGAATTCCCGGCTCGGGATGGGATTGTCGTATTTCTCGGCCTCCCGTGCAGCGTAGGGATCAGCAGGCGATTTCTTACTCATATAGGTATCTGGTTCCAATCCGGCACAACAGCGTGCCATAACCCGAATAGTGTAACGCAGGACGCCCTGCTGTGGATAATGTTTGACAACAAACTGGAGGATCGGTAAAGTGCGCGGCCTAATGCCGAGGTGGTGAAATTGGTAGACACGCTAGCTTCAGGTGCTAGTGGGGGCAACCCCGTGGAGGTTCAAGTCCTCTCCTCGGCACCATTCTTACTCTCTTCATTTAGCCCGCACTTTAAACATCAATATACTTCCGTGGTTAAGCGGGCAAACCCGAAATCCTCGCTTCTGACCTGAATCTTTCTGACGAAGCTACCACTTGTTTAATGCGTATTTTGCTCCTTCCGGTGAAGCTTACGGATCAGAATATCGGAAAGAACCCTACCGCCGAGAAAGACAACACCCCAGAGCAGAATCAGCAGTGCACCACGCATAAAGGTCTTGTTGGCAATGTCTTTGCCCTCGCTACCAATCCGCCCCACCGTATTCTGCAACTCCTCTGAAATTAATAATGCTTTTATCGCTTCACGCTGCTCAAGCATCATTTGAGTAATCGCTTTTTCACGCTCTCGGCTTAACTTGTCAAACATTTGCACAATGGCGGCATCGCGTTCTGCTGGCAACTTTTCGATCATAGCCGCATAACGTTCTGTCGAACGGGTGAGACGCTCGGTGTTATCGAGCACCTGAATAACCTCAGGCATATTGAATACTTCCCGTATTCCAAATTCGGCCTGCAAGCGCGTCAGACCTGGTGCGCGCTGCATGTAATACATAACACGCTCGCCAAACTTCTGGATCTCGACGGCGGTTTCACGGGTTTGGGATATTTCACCTAATAGCCCGCCTGTTTCCTCGACGCGTTGCAATTCGGTCGCCCGCTGGTCACTGAACCCGCCGAAGCGAATATGCCAGAAATAGTGTTCATCCGGATGTTGTTCGTTCCAGTCCTGGATCAAGCTACGTAAATCATTTTGCTGTTCCGGGGTAAGTACCCGTTTTGATCCTTCCCAGATTTCTTCTTCCAGCATGCGGGAAGCCTTTAACAGCCCCTGGCCAAGTTCATCACCGAGAAATTCAGGCATCCAATACGTCTCAACCTCCTCCCGCGTCAAGCTGGCCAGGACCATCATATCGAGCAGATTTTCCACCGCATTGGGGCCCACGGCGATATCGACCACTGCAGTTTGACAAGCCAGTTTCCAGCCGGCCGCAAACCAGCGTAATTCCGGGGTGGTTGCCTTCGCCTTGATGCGATCCGCCTCCAGCGACATGCGCGCGGAATACCGATCGCCATAACGCATAATTTCCGTCTCCAACTGTTGGCGTTGCATCGCCGGTTTGCTCGCCGCCTCGGCGCCGATTTTTGCCACCGTAACATCCTGGGATTTCGGTTGGGTTGACGCACCCACACAGCCTGCCAACAGGCTGGCACAGATGATAAGGAAAACGAATAAACGGTTCAGCATGAACATTTACATCCCCGACATCTTGCACTCGATTTTAAGTTCGGCACAGAGTTCTCGCATTGCAACCAGCGCCAGGTTCTGGCCAGTCTGCCCACTCTCTCCCGCATCGGCCCAGATGAAAAATAAGGTCGAATTAGCATCAAGTTCCGTGGCCTGACCCGTGAGGCGCTTTCCGTCCTTTGTCACTTCCAGCAGATAACGCTTCTCGTCATTATTAATCACTTTCAAATCAGGCCTCTTGGCTAATGCTCGAAGCATTCCGGCGTAAACCTCGGCCGGCGGTTGGGCAATTTGTACCGTTGCCGTATGCTGACGTGCACCTTTTGTATAAACCACCATACCAGCCGAGGTTGGTGCCCGCATGGCGCTATAGGTACAACTCTGCATAGCTAAAGCTCCGATTAGCCCAAATACGATTAATGCAGTATACCAATAGGATTTCATCGTATTATTCCTATGATTGTGCTTTACAACACTACTATAAGCCTCGACACTTAGTTTGGCGCTCGTTATTAATGCTTATTTTTTCTCACCTGACTTGCCGTAATTATTATTCTTTATTGGTTGCCAACAATTTAAGAATAGATATTGAATCAGAAATAGTGCATTCAAAATTAAACAAGCGATATCAACGAACCCTGGATAATCAAATAAAAACACCCCATCACTCGAAGCATCTCTAATTTTGCGGATGGTTTTCCAGTGACATCGAGTATAGAAAAACATTGATCCTTACTTATATAAATTTATCACCCATGACAATTCTTTATACTGATATCCGTCAATGCACCTGAAAAAACCATCATAATGATTAGCATCACTACTAGTGTTTATTCCCGCGACTAACCACGGTCAGGAAATAACATTGATATTACAATTTTGGTGAGAAATTAGAATATTGTTATATCGCGCATAAATTGCGATGTAGCATGGTTACAGCGCCCAAACGCAAAAGCCCGATGAAAAATCATCGGGCTTTTTTTGTGCATTACGGCTGACTTCAGCTATCAAACGGATGCCGCAGCACTATGGTCTCGGTCCGTTCAGGTCCGGTTGAAATAATATCAATAGGAATTTCGGTCACTTCCTCGATACGTTTTAGATAAGCCTTGGCGTTAGCGGGCAGCTCATCATAGGCTTTCACCCCGACGGTGGATTCTTTCCAGCCCGGCATATTTTCATAGACCGGCTCGACGGCTTCAAAGGCCTCGGCACCCACCGGTGGGGTCTGGCGAATTTCACCATCATATTTGTAGCCGACACAAATACTAATATTATCAAGCCCATCCAGGACATCCAGTTTGGTAATACACAAACCACTGACGCTATTGATCTGGGCGGAACGTCGCAGGGCAACGGCATCAAACCAGCCACAACGGCGTGGCCGACCGGTGGTAGAACCAAATTCATGGCCTTGCCTGGCGAGATGCTCACCGACAACATCCAGTAATTCCACACCATCATACAGTTCGGTTGGAAACGGGCCGGAACCCACACGCGTGGTATAGGCCTTGGTAATCCCAAGCACATAATCGAAATAAAGCGGGCCCATACCGCTACCGGTAGACGCGCCACCCGCGGTAGTGTTGGAGGAAGTTACAAATGGATAAGTGCCGTGATCAATATCGAGCAGGGCCCCCTGCGCGCCTTCAAACATGATGTTGTTACCGGCCCGCTGATGTTGGTATAGCAGCTCGGTCACGTCATCCACCAACGGTTCCAGTTCATCCCGCATCGCCAGGGTTTGATCCAGCACCTGGTTGAAATCAACCGGATCCACCTTGAAGTAATGCTGTAAGACAAAGTTATGGTAATCAAGTACCTCACCCAGTTTGGCGGCGAAACGTTCGCGATGGAATAAATCGCCCAGACGCAAACCACGGCGGGATACCTTGTCTTCATAGGCCGGACCAATACCGCGACCGGTCGTGCCAATGGCTTTCTTGCCACGCGCTATTTCACGCGCATGGTCCAGGGCAACATGATATGGCAGGATTAACGGGCAGGCTTCACTGATGCGCAGACGCTCACGTGCAGGCACGCCATTTTCTTCCAGCATAGCCAGTTCTTTCAGCAATGCTTCGGGTGATAACACTACTCCGTTGCCGATCAGGCATTGCACATTTTCACGCAACACACCTGAAGGGATAAGATGCAGTACGGTTTTTTTATCGCCGATTACCAGGGTATGACCGGCATTATGCCCGCCCTGAAATCGAACTACGGCACTGGCACGATCGGTTAACAGATCAACTACCTTGCCCTTACCCTCATCACCCCACTGGGTGCCTATAACAATAACGCTTTTACCCATGATGTATTACCAACTTTATTATCAAACCGGCTTAACTTCCCATCCCTGAGTATTTTTTACTAACTGCCTGTCACAACCCAATGCTGCCGCATCTCCCTGCTGGCCAGACAATTCAAAAATAACCCGTTCACCTGCGGCGCGTAATTGCTGCACAACTGACTGCAGATCGGCATCCCCGTTTGCGGGCGCCAGTATGCCTGCACATATGCCTTCTGACTGCTGTGCGAGCACCGCCAGGATTCTTAAATCCGTGCTAAACCCCGTGGCCGGACGTGACAGACCAAAAGCCCGACCTATACCATCGTAGCGACCACCCTGGGCAATAGCCTGGCCTCGCCCCGGGACATAAGCCGCGAACACCGCGCCGGTATGATAGTGATAACCACGCAGCTCTGCCAGGTCATAATTTAATTTGAGATCCGGTAAGCGTTGCTGCAAAAGTGCAGCAATCTGCTGCAGGTTTTCCAGGGCAGCTTGTACCGGCTTGGATGCCTTTTTCAGCACACTGCGCGCTTCGCTCAACACCGAGTCATCCCCGTTAAGATCGGTTAGCCTGGTCAACATGTCCGCAACCGCCTTCGGCAATGACCATTCATTGAGAAGTTCGGTGATTTCCGGCCTGGCCTTGCGTTGTAAAGCGTCAAACAAAATAGCTTCCTGCTCTGGCTCCAGGCCGGCCTGTTCCACCAGGCCACGATAAATTCCCACATGCCCCAGATCCAGATACAAATTCTCAACCCCGGTCTGTTTCAGTGTTTGCACCATCAGGCTTAACACTTCAACATCACTTTCAATACCCGCATGTCCAAACAGTTCCGCTCCCACCTGTAACAGGCTGCGCGAACCGGCAAAACCGCCAGGACGGGTGTGCAACACTGTACCGAGGTAACAGAGTCGGGTCGGCGCCGATGATTTCAGGTGGTGGGCATCGATACGGGCCACTTGCGGAGTCATATCCGCCCGCACCCCCATCATACGACCGGTCAATTGATCGGTTAGCTTGAAGGTTTGCAGATCCAGATCGTTACCGGTACCGGTTAACAAGGACTCGATGTACTCGATAAAAGGCGGCATCACCAGGTCATAGCCCCAGCTCTGAAACAAGTCGAGCAAACTACGACGCATGGCCTCAAGTTGTCTTGCCTGCTGCGGCAAGACTTCCTCGATTCCTTCAGGCAATAACCAGCGATTGGATTTCATGATAGGGAATTATGATTAAATAAAATGCCGGGAAACAATCAGATAGTAAACAAATAAATCAGTACCGCACCGGCGGTCATACTGATTAATCCCCAGGTTCGTAAAACACGATTATCCATACTGCTTATTAGCTGTATTGTGCGGCGGTAACCCCCGGGATTGAGGGCAGGTAATATGCCCTCAATCACCAGCAACAAGCCAAATGCCAATAGAAAAGTCTGCCACATCATGTTCTACCGCATTTGCCCTGCTAACTAACACACCACGCGTATTATTTACGCTGGGGTGTGGCGTCCTTGAAATACTTGAAGAACTCAGAATCCGGCTCGATGACCAGAACATCACCCTCGTTTCCGAACGATTTTTTGTAGGCATCCAGACTTCGGTAGAAGGAATAGAATTCCGTATTCCGCTTGTAAGCCTTGGCATAGATCTCAATCGCCTTGGCATCGCCATCACCGCGGGTTTCCTGGGCTTGCTTATAGGCCTCTGCCAGCAGTACCGTCCGCTGTCGATCGGCGTTGGCGCGAATGATTTCCGCCGCCTCGGCACCACGCGAACGCAGGTCCTTGGCAACCCGGGTCCGTTCCGCTTCCATGCGTCGATACACGGATTCGCTGATGGTTGCAGTAAAGTCGATGCGTTTAACCCGCACATCCACCACCTTGATACCAAACCGGCCCAGTTGGTCATTGGCCTGGGTGGTCATGTCACTCATGATGGTGGTACGTTCGCCGGAAATCACTTCCTGAATGTTGCGGTTACTGAACTCACCACGCAGGCCATCATTGATGGTGGTATAGATACGCTCGAGTGCAACACGTTCATTCCCACCTGACATGGAGGTGTAATAGGTAGTGACATCGCTGATACGCCATTTCACAAAGAAATCGACATTAACGTTTTTCTTTTCCTTGGTGAGATAGTTCGCCGGACGCGCGTCCAGGGTCAGAATACGTTTATCAAACTTGCGGACATTATTGATAAATGGTGTCTGGAAATGCAGACCGGGCTCATAGTCAGCATTCACGATTTCACCCAGGCGGAACTTGATTGCCAGTTCCCGCTCATCCACGGTAAACAAGGAGGCATAACCCGCAATCAACACAAGTAATATAATAATCAGGCCAATTAATTTTGAGCTACTCATTAGCGCACCTCCCGAGTACGCAGGCGATCACGCGCGCGTTAATCCTGCTCGGTTCCCGACCGGGATGACCTATCAGGCGTTGTCCCACCTTCCTGGCCTGAAGTCGATTGCCGTGGTTGTGACTGCATCATTTTATCGATTGGCAAATACATCAGGCTATTACCCTGCTTGACGTCAATCATGACCTTGTTGGAATTGGCCAGTACCGATTCCATCGCCTCCAGATAAAGACGCTCACGGGTGACTTTGGGTGCCTTGTTGTATTCGGTCAGGACTTTGAGGAAACGATCGGATTCACCCTTCGCTATTTGCACAATTTCTTCACGGTAAGCCTCGGCTTCCTGGATGCGCCGCGCGGCACCACCCCGGGCCCTCGGGATAATGTCATTGGAATACGCCTCCGCTTCATTGATCTGACGCTGCTCATCCTCCCGCGCCTTGATGGCATCATCAAACGCTGCCTGCACCTGTTGCGGCGGTTGCGCATCCTGCATGTTCAGTTTCACGACCAGCAGTCCGGTCTTGTAGCTGTCAAGGGTATCCTGAATCAGTTTCTCGGCGCGTAAAGCGACATCCTGGCGCCCTTCGGTAATGACAAAATCCAGCTTGCTTTTACCGACGATTTCACGCACTGCACTTTCCGTCACCTGCCGCAATGAGGCATCAGGATCACGCACGTTAAACAAGAAGTCCTTTGGATCCTTCACCTTGTATTGGATAGTGAACTTGATATCGATAATATTCTCATCCTGGGTGAGCATCAGGGCTTCATCCGGGATACGACCCAGATTCACACTGCGCACCTGTTCCACGTCGACGATTTCAACACTTTGAATAAACCGCGGATACCAGTGGGGCCCCGGATCGGTAATATTACTGAAGGCACCGAACTGTAAGACCACGCCCTGCCGACCTTGATCGACGATGTAAATCCCGGACAAGGCCCAGATCACCAGCAGCACCGCGGCAATAAAACCGAGACCTATACCGCCGCCGCTACGACCACGTGTACTGGCGCCACCACCGCCACCACCGAACAGGCCGGAAAACTTGTTCTGCAGCTTTTTGATGATCTCGTCCAGGTCGGGTGGACCCTGTTCTTTTTTACGGTCGCCCCAGGGATCTTTGTTCCCTGAACCACCAGGTTCGTTCCAGGCCATTACTGACTCCGTGGATGTGTCGGTTATAAGGTAAACGCTGTTTTGATAGTTTGCTTTGTATAAGAGCTGGATTCTATGGGGCTTCGGCGATGGCCGCAAGGCGTTGGGGCACTTCTTCTGGCAAAAGGTACTGATCCAGATGATCATGCTTGTTGAGCACGTCCCAGTCGCTGCGCCGCAACTCCACCTGCATCAGCCAGTGACCTTGCGAATCGATTTCGTCTTTCGTGACCGTCCCGAATTCATACAAACGGGCATGCAATCGCCCTGCCTCGGGCGGCAAATTCAATTGATAGCGTTGAATATCACCGTGCAGCAGCTCATCAATCGCCGCCAACAGCAGGTCAAGACCGATGCCATTCATCGCCGACACCCAGACCCGCCGCGGCCGTCCCTGCTCGTCGCGCTCCAGGCGTGGTTCCACACCTTCTAATAAGTCTATCTTGTTATTGACCACCAGTTGGGGACGGTCCTCGGCACCAATTTCCTTCAGTACCTGGTTGACCTGCTCGATGTTGGCATCACGCTGTTGATCCGAGGCATCCACCACATGCAACAGCAAATCCGCATCGCGGGTTTCCTGCAAGGTGGAACGGAAGGCCGCAACCAGGTCATGCGGTAAATGCCGAATGAAGCCGACGGTATCGGCCAGGATCATCGGATATCCCCCCGGAAGCTCGACTCGCCGCAGGGTGGGATCCAGGGTGGCAAATAATTGATCCGCGACCAGTACGCCGGCCTCGGTCAAGGTATTAAATAAGGTGGATTTACCGGCATTGGTGTAGCCGACCAAGGACACCGTCGGCATGCCGACCCGTTTGCGGGCTCGTCGGCCCTGGTCGCGCTGACGCCGCACTTTCTCCAGGCGATGATTGAGTTGGCGTATTCGGTCATTAATCAGTCGACGGTCGGTTTCCAACTGGGTTTCCCCCGGACCACGTAAACCAATGCCCCCCTTTTGACGTTCGAGGTGAGTCCAGCCACGGACCAGGCGTGTCGACAAATGTTTGAGTTGCGCCAACTCCACCTGCAGCTTGCCTTCATGGGTCCGCGCCCGTTGGGCAAAGATATCCAGAATCAATCCGGTCCGATCCAGGACCTGGCATTTCAGCAGACTTTCCAGATTGCGTTCCTGCACCGGAGTCAGGGCGTGGTTAAACAGCACCACGTCGGCCTGGGTCTGGCTAACAACATCTTTGATCTCGTCGGCTTTACCGGTACCAACAAAATAGCGGGGATGAGGGGAGGTACGGGAGCCGGTTACGGTGGCTACCGGTTCGGCAGCAGCCGAAATGGCCAACTCTCGAAATTCCTGTAACTGCTCGCGATCAGCTTCGGCGGGAAAATCAAGGTGGACGAGAACCGCACGCTCGCCACCCTGTGGTCGTTCAAACAATCGGCACCTTCCTCAGCACAACCGGTGCCAGTGGGGTTCAGGTATTTCCTTTGGGTTGTTCATCAGCCATCGGCAGTTTGACATTGCGGGTTGGGACAACGGTCGAAATGGCATGCTTGTACACCATTTGACTCACAGTATTGCGCAACAACACCACAAACTGATCAAAAGATTCAATCTGTCCTTGAAGCTTAATGCCGTTAACCAAAAAGATGGAAACGGGAATACGTTCCTTTCGGAGCGCATTGAGAAACGGATCCTGCAAGGATTGCCCTTTACTCATTGTTCTTATCTCCGTGTCGTTATTGTTATCATGTGTCATCATTTCAAAGTGTAACTGACTGTAATCAAATTAAAAACCATTCAACACCGGGAAAGCTCACACAATTTGCGAACCTTATCACCTAATTAGGGCCTGTTCGATGAATTTCAAGGCTGTTTCCCGCAAGCCCCGAGCCAGGCTATCCAGCAGGGTCAGGTCCGGTTCTGAACGTAACCAGGTGAACTGCCGTTTGGCTAACTGGCGGGTGGCAATGATGCCTCTTTCCACCATTTCAGTATAGTTTAGGCTGCCACTAAGGTATTCCCACACCTGCCGGTAGCCCACGGCGCGAAGGGCCGGCATATCCTGGTGCAAATCACCCCGCTGTCGCAGGGATTCCACCTCGTCGACCAATCCGTTCTGCAACATCAGTTCATATCGCTGGGCAATGCGTTCGTGCAGGATGGTGCGATCTGCCGGCGCCACCGCCAATTTAATGATGCGGTAGGGTAATGGTTGATCGGCCTGTTGTGATTGCTGCAACTCACTCAAGGGAGTCCCGGTTAACTCATAGACTTCCAGTGCGCGCTGGAGCCGCTGCGGATCATTGGGATGAATGCGAGCCGCCGCCTCGGGGTCCACCTCGGCCAGACGCCGATGCAAACTCGCCCAGCCATCCGCTTCGGCCTCGGCTTCCAGGCGGGTCCGAATGTCAGCGTCGGCCGAAGGGAGCGTGGAAAGACCGTTCAACAACGCTCGAAAATACAGCATGGTGCCACCCACGAGTAACGGGATCCGACCTTGTGCCGTAATATCGGCCATCTCACGCAGCGCATCATCACGAAACCGGGCGGCAGAATAAGGCTCGGCCGGGTCGCAAATATCGATCAGGCGGTGAGGCGCGCGGGCCAGCGTCCCGGCATCCGGCTTGGCCGACCCGATGTCCATCCCGCGGTACACCATCACCGAATCGACACTGATAATATCCATCGGGAGGGTTTCCACCAGCGCAACGGCCAGATCGGTTTTACCCGATGCCGTCGGCCCCATCAAACACACTGCCGGCGACAAAGTTGTGGCTGTCATGAGCGAAACAGGCTGGCCATCGCGGCAGGATCCAGTAAGGCAACCGCGACATGGGCCAGTGGATTATCCAGGTCAGCCAGGCTGGCCAGGAGTGGATTCAGGTCCAGGGTCGTCCAGGGCTCAAGCATAAACCGGGGGGCCAGACGAGCCAGGGTTTGCAACACCATTGCCGGCTCCGGTGACGGCTGTCGGGCCACCTCACCTAACCACGCCGGCACAAGCTGTTTGAGGTCCATGCGCTCCAGCAATACCGGGGTGCGACGTAACAGAATGCTTTCCTTACCGCTCACGCCCAGATCAAAACCCAACTGCTCGAACAAATCCCGCGTCTGCTCGATCCATGCCGCATCGATTCCAAGATTAATATTCAACGGTATCAGTAAGGGGCGACGCGCAACGCCTGTGGCCTGCTGAGCACGAAATTGCTGCAACAGATCGTCTGCCTGCAAACGGGGTATATCAATGAGAATGACACCCTGCGGCTGTTCACACACTGCGTAACGATTCCGCAACACCGCCA
This sequence comes from uncultured Gammaproteobacteria bacterium, assembly GCA_965368945.1. GTDB lineage: Bacteria > Pseudomonadota > Gammaproteobacteria > UBA6429 > Thiohalophilaceae > JAHEIJ01. Next base: position 19,220 of record CBDUOW010000004.1, on the reverse strand, counting down.
GAACAGGGCCAAAAGGACCCACGGCTTCATTTTCGGCAGTAACCGCGTAGCCTGGGGACGCCTCGGCCAGGCGGGACGCATTCGCGGTTGGTCTGGAGCTTGAACCTGCCACAGGAGCATTGCCGGACGCCGGCGTATGCCAGTCAAGCGGCTGACGCGCATACGGGAGCGCCGACGAGTCATTCTGTTGATTCAAGGCATCATTCACGCACCGCACCAGGAAATCATGCACCAAGCGCCCCTGGTGGAAGCGGACTTCATGTTTGGTGGGATGGACATTCACATCGACTTCCGCCGGATTGAGCGACAGGTATAGGACATAGGCAGGATGACGGCCGGGATAGAGACGATCCGCATAGGCCTGGCGCAACGCATGGCTGATCACCCGGTCGCGAATGATGCGGCCGTTGACGAAAAAATATTGCAGGTCGCTCTGCGGCCGGGCAGCCTGCGGTAAACCGATCCAGCCATGTAATTGCATGTCGCCATGTTGAAAATCAAACCCCAGCGCCTGCTGCATAAAGGCCGGACCGCAAAGACGCATGACCCGTTGCGCCTGCTTCGCCGGGGTATCGGCCACGGGCAGTTTGAAAATGCTGCGCTGGTTATGCTGCAGTTCGAACCCGACATCAAACCGGCTCAGGGCCATGCGGCGTACCACATCCTCGCAATGGCGGTATTCGGTGCGTTCACTGCGAAGAAAGCGACGCCGCGCCGGCGTGTTGAAAAACAGTTCCTGCACCGTCACGCTTGTCCCTTGTGGATGGGCTGCCGGTACCGGCTTGTCCCTGGCGGCCGGACCATAGACGGTCCAGCCCCGGTCGGTGCCGACATTACGCGATGTGATTTGCACCCGGGCCACGGATCCCATGCTGGCCAGCGCCTCCCCCCGAAAACCCATACTGGTGATCGCAGCCAGGTCTTCCGCTCGACTGATTTTACTGGTGGCATGCGGTGCCAGGGCTAACGGTAACTCTTCCACCGGAATCCCCAGGCCATCGTCCTGCACGCTGATGAGTTGCAGACCGCCCTGTTTCAGGATCACGGTAATGTGGCGCGCACCGGCATCGAGACTGTTCTCGACTAACTCCTTGACGATTGAGGCGGGTCGTTCGACCACTTCCCCGGCGGCAATCTGATTAGCCAGGTGGGAAGGCAGGCGGCGAATGGGGTGTTGCACAGGGACGGCTTGAGACTGCGGCATGCCGCTAGCTTAGCGAATTCCTTCCGATGGGCAAAGCAGTGAAGTTAACTTAAAGGAATCCGCAATACCTCACCGACTCTCAAACGGTCAGTGCGCAGATCATTATAACGACGCAAGGTCCTTACGCTGACACGATAACGCGCCGCGATTTCCGACAGTGTATCGCCGCGGCTGATGACATGGCGCTTGGGAGTCGCCGCCAGGCGCGTACCGGGTGGCGGATTGGTGTGAAAATAACTGCGAATTCCCCTCAGCATGGCCTTGGCCAGCGCCTGCTGATGCCGACTACTGCGAAGTTTACGCTCGCCCTGAGGGTTGGAAATGAAAGCGGTTTCCACCAGGATGGACGGGACATCCGGCGACTTCAGGACCCGGAACGCGGCCTGTTCCACCCGGTTTCTGTGTAATGAATTGACTTTCCCCAAATCCCGCAATACCTTGGCGGCCACATCGTGACTGTCCTCTATGGTGGAATTCTTCACCATATCCACCAGGACGAGCTTTAGCAGATCATCCTTGTCATCCAGGCTGACCCCGCCAAGCATATCGGCACTGTTTTCGCTCTCTGCCAGGAAACGGGCGGCCTCACTGCTGGCACCCCGATCGGACAGTACAAACACCGAGGACCCACGGGCCTTATGGTTTTTGAATGCATCGGCATGAATGGAAATAAATAAATCAGCCTGATGTTCGCGGGCCTTTTCCACCCGATCGCGCAAGCCCACATAATAGTCCCCATCACGGATCATCACCGGTCGCATACCCGGTTCCTGTTGCACCAGTCTCTCCAGTTTGCGAGCAATCGCTAACACCACATCCTTCTCGCGGGTGCCGCGACGGCCGATTGCGCCCGGATCTTCCCCACCATGGCCTGCATCGATAGCGATGATGACATCACGTGGCCGGTTGGGACTGTTCGCCTGCCGAGGCAGGGACTTCTCCGGCGCGGCGCGATCCGCATCAAATAAATCAATCACCAGGCGGTGACCGTATTCACCATGGGGCTTGAGCACGAAGCTCTTGGGGCGCATCGGGGAGCGCAGATCCAGCACAAACCGCAGCGCATTTCCCTGGCGCGAGGCATAACGAATATTCTTTATATATGAATTGCTGTAATCAAAACCGGAAAGTTGACCTCGGTAATTTGCATTCTTGAGGTCAATGACAATGCGATCGGGCGCGGCCAGGGAAAACAGAGTGTGATCCACGGGGGCACTCAGATCAAATACCAGCCGGGTATTATCCGGAGCCGGCCACATGCGGACACTTTTGACTTCCACACCTGCCCAGACGGGCAACATAAACCCGACCAGTACCAACAGGCACACTGTTCGTTTCAATCCTGCGAGCATGGATTGACCCCTTATTACTCGTTCTTATCTCATTAATTGTGCACGATACTGAAGGAATTTCAAGTAAAATTCTATATAACTTAAGTAGATAGGGATGGAATCTAGAGATAATTCTAATTTGTGATTCGTTCAGGCAATCCGCTCGAGCTGTCCCAGTAGCTCCAAACCTGCCTGACCGTGTGCCAACAGGCGCACCTGGCGCCCTTCAGCGCGGTACTGGAGATAAATATCGAGATCCGCTTCGGGTAACCAGCCTTCCCCACGCTCCGGCCACTCCACCAGACAGACGCTGTCGCCAGTGAAATAATCCCGGCCACCCAGGTACTCCAGCTCCTCCGGGTCAGACAGACGGTACAAGTCAAAATGGTAGATTGTCTGCAAGACATCCCTCTCAGTCAGGGTATAGGGCTCCACCAGGGTATAAGTCGGGCTCTTCACCGCACCCTCATGGCCGAGGGCATGCAGGAAACCACGCACCAGCGTGGTCTTACCGGCACCTAATTCACCGTGCAGGTAAATCACGCAACCCGCTGGACAACACCGGGCGAGTTGAGCCCCCAGATTCAGGGTCGCGGCTTCGTCAACCAGAAACTGTTCCATTACGCCTCGGGATTGACCAGGCGACGAATTGCCGGCATCAGATCGCTGGCCAGCAACCCCCGCTCTCCAATTCCACGGGTTGCCATATCGGCGGCTTTGCGATGCAGACAAACGCCAATTCGGGCGGCATCGGATAAACCCAGCCCTTGAGCGATGAGTCCGGCGATGATCCCCGTCAGAACATCCCCCATACCGCCGCTTGCCATGGCCGGGTTGCCCCCACCACACACGCCGGGTAATCCCGCTTTGGACTGCACCAGTGTCCCGGCGCCTTTCAGTACCACCGTGGCATCATGTTTCTCCGTCAGTCTGTTGAGGGTGAGAAACCGATCTTTTGAAGCTTCTCTGCTGCTCTCGCCCAATAAGCGGGCCGCCTCGCCCGGATGGGGAGTCAGCACCCAGTGCTGGCGGGGTAAATCGATCTGGGCCAGTAAGTTAAGGGCATCCGCATCCACGACCAGTGGCAGGTTTCGGGCCACCGCCATGGCCAGCATTTCCTGGGCCCAATCATCCTGCCCCAGTCCAGGACCGATCGCGATCACACTGGCCCTGGCCGAGAGAGCCTTCAATGCCTCGCCGTTCTCCGTCCCATGGCACATTAATTCAGGCCGGCCGCAGTTGATGTCAGCGGCGTGTTCCCTGCGAGTGGCGATACTGACCAGGCCGGCACCGCTTCGCAGGGCTGCTTCACCAGCCAGACGCGCCGCCCCCGTCATGCCGAAATTACCGCCGACGATCAACACATGGCCATAATCCCCTTTATGGCTGGCCCGCTTGCGGTGGGGGAGTAAGGTGATTAATTCCGGATAGGCCAAGCGAGTGGCCGCCGGTTTGATCCGTTCATACACCGCCGTGGGAAGCTTGAGATCATCAAACACCAGACGACCACAATAATCCGCCGCTTCACCGGTCAGCAGTCCCTGTTTCATCCCGATAAAGGTGATGGTGCAGTCGGCTTTGACTGCCAAACCACAAGGCATACCGGTATTCGCATCGAGTCCCGAGGGGTTGTCCACCGCCAGCACCGGCGTGTTGCACTGATTGATGGCATTAATCGCAAGCATGAACGAACTTCGCACTTCACCGCTCAGGCCGGTCCCGAGCAATGCATCCACAATGACATCGTAGTCAGCCAGATCCTGCTCGGCATAGCTAATGGGAGAAATATCTACCCCATGCAGGCGCTGCAACGCCGCCAGGGCGTCCCCTTGTAAGCGTCCGGTATCACCTAACTGCAAGACGGTTACGTTGAGTCCCTGTTCCTGTGCCAGACGGGCAATGACATAACCATCTCCGCCGTTGTTACCGATGCCACATAAAACGGCAATCTGGCTGGCCTCAGGCCAGGTGGCGCGCAGAACATTAAAGGCGGCTTCACCTGCCCGTTCCATCAGAATATTGCCGGAAATACCGAACTCCTCGATCGCCAGGCGATCCAGTTCACGGCATTGTTCGGTACGATACAGGTTAGTGGGTAAGTCGGTCATGGCGTTATCATAATGACAAATGAATGCACCACCAAATAATACCCCTACCTTGAGTACTGCCCAATTGGCTGAATTGGCGGCAGAGATCAAGCATTGGGGCCAGGAATTGGGCTTTCAGCAGCTCGGCATCACCGACACGGATCTTACCCAGGCGGAAACATACCTATTAAAATGGTTAACTAACGGTCATCAGGGTGAGATGGAATGGATGGCCCGCCACGGCAGTCTGCGCAGTCACCCTGCCGAGCTTGTTCCCGGCACAGTGCGGGTGATCAGCGTCCGCATGGATTATTTACCTGATGCCCGCCCGGCCGAAGCCGTGTTGGCCAACAGTCAGTTGGCCTATGTTTCCCGTTACGCCCTGGGTCGGGACTACCACAAGGTAATGCGCCGCCGCCTGCAAACCCTGGCGGAACGCATTGCGACGGTCAGTGGCCCGTTTGGCTATCGCGCATTTGTGGATAGTGCCCCGGTGTTGGAAAAACCGCTGGCCGATAAAGCCGGACTGGGCTGGATCGGCAAACATTCGAACCTGCTGCATCGCGATGCCGGCTCCTGGTTCTTTCTGGGCGAACTCTACACGGATTTACCCTTACCCATTGATCAACCGGTGACGGAGCATTGTGGTGACTGTGAAGCCTGTATCACTGTCTGCCCCACCGCGGCTATCGTCGAGCCCTATGTGGTTGATGCACGGCGTTGCATTTCTTATCTGACCATTGAACTGCAAGGCAGCATTCCCGTGGAGTTCCGTTCCCTGCTAGGCAACCGCATCTATGGTTGTGACGATTGCCAACTGATCTGCCCCTGGAATCGGTTTGCCACCATCACGCAGGAAGCTGATTACTCACCGCGCCACGAGCTGGATGCCGCCGAACTGGTCAGCTTGTTCAACTGGGACGAAGCCACTTTCCTTAATAAACTGGAAGGATCCCCCATTCGACGCATCGGCCATGAATCCTGGTTACGCAACATTGCTGTCGCCCTGGGTAATGCACCAGGAACCCCGGAAATCATTGCGGCATTGAAAACGCGCCGGCAACACCCATCCGCCATTGTGCGTGAACATGTGGCATGGGCCTTACAACAACATCACATCGATCCCGCCGTAACTGATTAGGCGAATCAATGTTGGCTTGCAGGAGCTGATATACTGCCATGCAACCCTGACAACCATCCTGATCGCACATGTCGTTTAACCCACCCGCAATTACCAATCTGGCAGCCCATGTTCTGGCGGGCGGTCGCGCGACCCGGATGCAAGGGGAAGACAAAGGCTTACTGGAATTGAATGGCAAGCCGTTGTTGGAACACGTCCTTGATCGTTTGCAATCACAAGTCGCCACGATCTATATCAGTGTCAATCGCCAACCCGAGCCGTATCAAGCTTATGGCTGGCCGGTGATTGCTGACAAGCTGGAAGGATTTCTGGGACCCCTGGCCGGGATCCAGGCCGCCTTGCTGGCCTGTGAGCGCGAATGGCTGCTAAGCGTGCCGGTTGATTGCCCGTTTATCCCGCAGGATCTGGTGCAACGATTGTCGCAGGCAGCTATCACGTCCAATCGGCCCCTGGCGGTGGTGCATGATGGTCAGGGGCTGCAGCCCACCTTTTGCCTGTTACACCAGAGCCTGGCGCAAAGCCTGCAACACTATCTTCAACAGGGTGGCCGCAAGACAGGCGAATGGTTACGCCAGCAAGATCCCGCGCTGGCGGACTATTCCGATAATCCGAATGCGTTTATCAACATCAACTCGCCTGAAGATCTTGAACTGGCGGAACAGCGACTGCGGCATGCCGGATAATCCCGTAACAACAGGCTGCGCTGTGCTGGGCTTTGTTGCCTTTAGCGGTACCGGCAAAACCACGCTGTTGAAACAACTCATCCCCATACTGAAAGCCCGTGGTCTGCATCTTGCCTTGATCAAACACACCCATCATCAATTTGATATCGACACCCCGGGGAAAGACAGCTACGAACTGCGCCAGGCCGGTGCGGAACAGGTCATGGTGGCATCACGCCGCCGCTGGGCCTTAATGGTCGAAACACCGAATCAAAATGACGACCCACCGCTTGAGTCACTTATCGATCACCTCGATACCAAGGCCCTTGACCTGATCCTGGTAGAAGGCTTCAAACACGCGGCTGTTCCCAAGATCGAACTGCACCGGCCAACATTAAAACAACCTTTATTATTTCCCGAAGACCCGGACATTATTGCGATTGCCAGCGATGCACCACTGCCACATCAAACTGACTTGCCGGTGTTGGCACTCAATAACCCTGAAACCATCGCTGACTTTGTCATGGACCTGGTTAATCAGTATCAATCCTGAAGAGTGAGCTGTGGCATAATATTCGGCCTATTTATCTGCTGCAGGTTTAGCGATGAACAAGTCGATTCCCGTAACGCCCCCTGGTTGTGATGACGTCCCTGCCGGTACCTTGACGGTTGAACAGGCACTGGCACAGATTGAGAAACTCATTACCCCTATTGAAGAAACCACGAAGCTGGGACTGACTGATGCGCTGCAGCATGTACTGGCACAAGCGGTCACCTCGCCGATCAATGTTCCACCCCACCGCAATTCAGCCATGGATGGCTATGCCGTGCGGGGCGCAGACCTCGATGATAATCACAAGGTTGAACTGAAAATCATCGGTACCGCCTTTGCCGGCAATCCATTTCAGGGGCAAGTCGGACAAGGGGAATGCATTCGTATTATGACCGGCGCACAGGTGCCTGAAGGCGCCGACACGGTCATCATGCAGGAACATGTTGAGCGTCGCGACGATACGCTCAACGTTGGGCCAGGCCATTGCACCGGCCAGAATGTACGCCACCCGGGTGAAGACATCGCCAAAGGCGATGAGGTACTGCAAGCAGGCAGTTTGTTACGTGCCGCGGAACTGGGGCTGTTGGCCTCGCTCGGAATCCCCACCGTCAGCGTGAAACGCAAACTCAAAGTGGCCTTCTTCTCCACCGGGGATGAATTGCGTCCCGTTGGTGAACCGCTGGAAGAAGGACAAATCTATGACAGCAACCGTTACACGATTTATGGCATGCTCAAAGGACTCGATGTAGAAATCATCGATCTGGGCGTGATACCCGATGATCCGCAAGCCGTTGAAACCGCCTTTAATGAAGCCGCGGAACTGGCCGATGCCATTATTACTTCCGGTGGGGTTTCGGTAGGGGATGCGGATTACGTTAAGCAGACCCTGGATAAACTGGGCCAGGTTAATTTCTGGAAGATTGCCATGAAGCCCGGCAAACCCCTGGCCTTTGGCAAAATCAAACAGGCCGTGTTTTTTGGCCTGCCGGGCAACCCGGTTTCCGTAATGGCGACCTACTACCTGTTTGCCCTGCCCGCCTTGCGCCGCTTGATGGGACAAAAGCAGGTCACGCCGGTCATTATCAAACTGCCCTGTAGTGAACCCCTGAAAAAACGCCCGGGACGAACGGACTTTCAACGCGGCATCATGGAATACGATGCCGAAGGCAATCTCAGTGTACGCAGTGTCGGTATGCAGGCATCACATATCCTGAGTGGGATGAGCCGCGCCAATTGTTTCATTATCCTGCCGCGCGAAGCAGGCAATGTGGAAGCGGGAACCCTGGTTGAGGTACAACCTTTTGACGGCTTGATGTAAGCGGGTCTGCACCAGGTGCTGACCCGCCCTGTTAAATTTTAAGTAAATTCCAGGTAAATTTTAAGCTTGCTGCTGTGACTGCTCTTCCGCGACCTGCTTTTGAACCTCGGCCATATCAATCTCCCTGGCCTTGCCAATCAGTTCCTCAAAGGACGAACCCGGCAGGGCGCCGGCTTCCGAATAAAGAATAATCTGTTCACGGAAGATCATCAGGGTCGGGATGGAACGAATATTAAATTGCGCCGCGATTTCCTGTTCGTCCTGGGTGTTGACCTTGGCAAATACGATATCGTCATACTTCTCGGATATTTCCTCATACACCGGACCGAAGGACTGGCAGGGACCACACCACGGCGCCCAGAAATCAATGATCACAAAATCATTATTGTTAATCGTGTCTACAAGGTTTTCATTCGTCAGTTCTAGCGTCGCCATGGAAATCTCCTGAGGGAAATAATATTCGGATAAATGCAATATTTCAGTTTATGGGGAGGTAAACCGGGTTTTTCAAGCCACACCAGTATAGCGGAACACCGTTTGCCCGACACCTGATATGGATCAAGCAGATCTGAGAGGGCTGATCTCACCCGTTTGCAGATAATGACGATAATCACTCAGAATCAGCCCGTGATCGAAGACCAGGTCATCCGGTAAATCGGTAACAGGCACACAGCGAAGATTTTTTGCGTCATCCGCCGCCTCTGGCACGCCTCGCGCTTCGGCAATATACACGGGACTGACCGTATGGCCGCGGGGATCGCGTTGTGGGTTGGAATAGCAACCCAGCAGAACTTTCAATTTCACCTCAAGACAGGTTTCTTCACGCGCTTCGCGCACCGCCGCCTGCTCGAGAGTCTCACCCACATCCACAAACCCACCGGGCAGGGCCCAACCAAACGGGGGATTGCGACGCTCAATCAGGACAATGGACTTCTCAGGTCGATCAATCAGTTCAATAATGATATCCACTGCTAATAAAGGTGTTTCCGGTCGAAACGCCATTTTGTTACCTACTGATCATGTTTGTTAATAAAGCGGATAATCCGGCGGCGTTGACGTTTATCCGGTCGCTTTGTCGGTACCGGTGACATCAGCTTGTACTCAGCCCGGATGGCTTCTCGCTGTTGAATACTGGCCGTATCTTCAGAATAGAGTTGGCGGGCTTCCGTTGCCGGCCCTCGCCGTTGTGCCAATGCCTCGACCACCAGTCGCCAATGATATTGGCCCTTGGTGATCTTGATCGCATCACCCACCCGTATGGTCCTGGCAGGTTTTATTCGTTGGCCATTCACATGCACATGACCGCCGTTGATCGCTTCCACCGCCAGGCTGCGTGTTTTATAAAACCGTGCGGACCATAACCATTTATCCAGTCTTTGCGATTCTGTCATCAGCACAACACTTAATCTTAAACAGACAACCTTGCAGATTTTGGGGGTTTGAATTAACACTTTAGCATAGTTACAACACCCTCCACTGCGGTATGATGCGACGCGGAGTTTATTATGTCAGAACATGATTTAGATACCCACCATACGCGTAAGTCGCTTGCCGGCCAATTGTCTCGCTTTCTGCCAGCAGAGGCGGTACTCACTACTGAGGAAGATCTGCGGCCCTATGAATGTGACGGGCTTTCCGCTTATCACCGCTTACCGCTTATGGCCGTTTTGCCGGAAACCATTGAACAGGTTCAGGCCGTACTGCAACTGTGCCAGCATGAAAACGTGCCGGTGGTGGCACGCGGCGCAGGCACCGGTCTTTCCGGCGGAGCCCTGCCGATTGATAATGGTGTACTCCTCAGCCTGGCGAAATTCAATCGCATTCTGGAAGTCGACCCGGTAAATCGCACTGCACGGGTCGAACCCGGTGTGCGCAACCTGGCGATCAGCGAAGCGGTGGCCCCGCATGGGCTGTTCTACGCCCCCGATCCCTCTTCCCAAATCGCCTGTACCATCGGCGGTAATGTGGCGGAAAACTCCGGTGGTGTGCATTGCCTGAAATACGGCCTCACGGTGCACAATGTGCTGCAAGTAAAACTGCTCACCATTGAGGGGGAAGCATTAACCCTGGGAGGCAGTGGTCTGGATGCGCCCGGTTACGATTTGCTCGCATTGATAAACGGCTCTGAAGGCATGCTGGGCATCATCACCGAAATCACCGTACGCCTGTTGCCGTGTCCACAACAGACCCGGGTTATTATGGCGGCCTTCGATGATATCCCCCAGGCAGGTGAAGCCGTGAGCGCGATCATTGCGACCGGCATCGTTCCCGCTGGCCTGGAAATGATGGATAACCCTGCAATCCGCGCAGCCGAAGCGTTTGTGCATGCCGGCTATCCGGAAGATGCAGCCGCTATTTTGTTGTGCGAACTGGACGGCACGGACGAGGAAGTGAACGAACAGTCTGCCCAGGTTGAACAACTCTTACATGACAACGGCGCCACTACCCTGCGCGTCGCCCGTGACGCGGAAGAACAACTGTTGTTGTGGAAAGGACGCAAGGCAGCGTTTCCCGCCGTGGGTCGCATCTCACCCGATTATTACTGTATGGATGGCACCATCCCGCGCAAACGTCTACCGGAAGTACTCACCCGTATCAGCGAAATGTCCAAAACGTACAACCTGCAGGTAGCCAATGTGTTTCATGCCGGTGACGGCAACCTGCACCCGCTTATTCTCTACGATGCCAATCAGCCCGGCCAACTTGAACTTACCGAGGAGTTTGGCGGCAAGATTCTCGAGCTGTGTGTTGAAGTCGGCGGCACGATTACCGGCGAACACGGTGTCGGCATGGAAAAAATCAATCAAATGTGCGTGCAATTCAAACCCGTCGAGCTGGAATATTTTCATGCCGTGAAGGAAGCTTTTGATCCCAAGCGTTTGCTGAATCCTGGTAAGGCGGTACCGACCCTGCATCGCTGCGCTGAATTTGGAGCCATGCATGTGCATCATGGGCAGTTACCACACCCCGAACTGGACCGCTTCTGATGAGCGGCGATGATACGCAAACCTTGCAGGCACGAGTCAATGACGCCCTGGCACAAGGCAGGCAGCTGCGAATAGAAGGTGGCGGGTCAAAATCCTTTTATGGGCAAATGATAACAGGCGAGGTGCTTGCCACTCAGCAACACCGCGGCATCATCAATTACGAATCCACCGAACTGGTACTCACTGCGCGCGGCGGGACGCCGCTATCGGAAATTGAAACCACACTGGCAGAACACAACCAGATGCTGCCCTTTGAGCCACCGCACTTTGGTGAAGCGGCCACACTAGGTGGAACCATTGCCTGTGGCCTTTCCGGTCCGCGCCGTCCCTATGTCGGTTCGGCTCGCGACTTTGTCCTGGGTTGCCGGGTGTTGACCGGTAAGGGTGATGTACTGCATTTCGGTGGTGAGGTAATGAAAAATGTCGCGGGCTATGATGTTGCCCGACTCATGACCGGTGCCATGGGTACCCTCGGAGTACTGCTGGATATTTCCCTGAAAATCCTGCCACGCCCGGCGGCCGAAGTAACAGTGCGTTTAAGCATGTCACCCGATAAGGCACTGCAGGTCATGAACCATTGGGCGGGCCAACCCGTACCCCTGTCCGCCGCGGTACATGATGGTGAATCCCTCTTTTTGCGCTTAAGTGGTGCCACCTCCGCCGTGACGCATGCCCAGCAACTAATCGGTGGTGAGCCATTGCCGAATGGTGAGGACTATTGGCAATCAATTCGGGAACATACCCACCCCTTCTTTAATGATAAGCGCCCCCTCTGGCGCATCTCCCTCGCCCCCGCTCAGCCACCGCTGGTACTTGAGGGTGACACCTTGCTCGATTGGGGCGGCGCGCAACGCTGGTTGCTAAGTCACGAAAAGCCTGAGGTTATAAGACATGCGGTGCAAGAAACCGGTGGTCATGCCACCTTGTTTCGGCAACATGATATAAAAGCCGGGATCTTCCACCCCTTGCCCAACAGCCTGAAACAATTGCATCAACGCCTGAAGCACGCGTTTGATCCTGGCGGCATATTGAATCCTGGCCGCATGTATCCCGATATGTAATCCCATGCAGACGCAACTGACTCCTGACATCATTGATAGCGCTGCAGGTCGTGAAGCTGATCGCATCCTTCGAACTTGTGTCCATTGTGGATTCTGCACCGCCACCTGTCCGACCTATCAATTACTGGGTGATGAACTGGATGGACCGCGAGGACGGATCTACCTGATTAAACAGGTACTGGAAGGCCATGCCGTCACACGCCATACACAGACACACCTGGATCGTTGCCTCACCTGCCGGTCATGTGAAACCACCTGCCCCTCCGGTGTGGAATATGCCCACTTGCTCGACTATGGCCGACATAAAGTTGAACAACGAGTTCGCCGCCCCTGGTATCAACGTTGGCAACGCAGCCTGCTTCGCTACTTTTTGCCTGAACCAACGCGGTTTAATCCCATTCTGCGGCTCGGTCAGTTATTCCGGCCTGTGTTACCCGGGTTCATTAAAAAGAATATTCCTGCCCCGGTCACTGTCTTACCCTGGCCCGAACGTCAGCATGCGCGGCGCATGATCCTGCCGGGGGGTTGTGTGCAACCCTCTCTCGCTCCCGATATTGATACTGCCACCGCACGGGTACTGGATCAGTTGGGCATTCAACTCATTCAGGCCGGTGGTTGCTGTGGAGCTGTCAGCCATCATCTTTCCGCCACGGAGCAGGCAAAAGACTATGCCCGCCGCAATATCGATGCCTGGTGGCCACATATCGAAGCCGGTGCCGAAGTGATCGTCAGTAATACCAGTGGCTGCGGCGTGATGCTCAAGGACTACGCACATCTGTTGAATGACGATCCGATCTATGCCGACAAGGCGCAACGCATCGCCGGTTTAAGTCGAGATATTGTCGAAGTGCTGGAAGCGGAAGACCTTACCAGCCTCAAACCGGTTGCAGCCGGCAAGCGCATCAGTTTCCACTCACCCTGCACGCTGCAACATGGCCAACGCCTGGCCGGACGGGTTGAGGCACTGCTGCGCCGTGCCGGCTATGACTTATTACCCGTACGTGACGCTCACCTCTGTTGCGGCTCCGCCGGTACGTATTCAATTACACAACCGCAACTGTCACGCCAGTTACGGGACAATAAACTCGCGGCCCTGAACCAGGATTCCCCCGATCTCATCGCCACCGCCAATATTGGTTGCCTGCTACATCTCGCGGCCGCCAGTGAAGTCAGTGTCAAACACTGGATCACGCTATTCGATACCGGGGTTGAAAACCGATAAAGCGGTAGTCCAGGCAACAAGCCTGATGGGTTCGGACAAGCTGTAATTAAAACATCTTAATTGGTGGACGGACGCGCAGTTTCTTCACTGGATTGACTTGCGGCCTGCGCAGATTCGTTATCTTCATCTTCTGTCCTATGCGGAATACGCGCTACCATGTTTTCCGCAATCTGCCGCGCAATGTCATAGAAGGTGATGCCCTGTTCGGTGTAGGTCTCAGTGGCGTAATTCATTTCCTCATAACCCTCCCAGGCAATCATGCCTTCTTGCGTATCCCAGATTTGCAGGAACACCCGCAGGTTGGCCCGCTTGGTTTCCAGCACGCGTAACCCGAATATACCAAATCGGCCTTTTTCTCCCTGATCGAAACCAGATAGATTTAATTGCGCAATATAGCGGGTACCGGTAATCGCACTGATATTTTTTAAACTGCTATAGTTGAAAATACCGGTCTGCTCGTAGTGTTCATACATTTGCATGTATTCATCCAGCAAGCCAGCCTTGTTAATGGCACTCAGGGTTTCCGGTAAACTGACCACATGAATATCCGGGCGTTTTTCCCGTAAGACTTCAGCAAATGTCAGTGCCAGGGATTGACGATCCTGTTCCCGACCTGTGATGGAGGTAGGTGTCGTGAAAGCGATGCCTTTCTCAAAAAGATCATCTGCTGTGAGATTAAACGCGCGGTGTTCTTCACTGGTGTAAATTTGATATGAGCAGGCGCCTTGCAGCATCCCTGCCAGAATAATCAAGCCAAATCGCATGCTGCGACTCAATATCTGGTTGTAAATTTCCATACCCACTTTACTGTCATAATATCTGGCAGACTACCCGGCGCCCTGTTCCATGTCAGCTAACCATACCCGGAATTCGGCAATAGTGCCAACCCACCACAATGCCGGGTTATAATTGCGCCTCAACCCTAATGAGAAACCGTTCAAGACAATGAGTCTGCAATTCAGTGAACAACCCGGCCCCCGTGAACGACAGCTGCGCCGCAAATACCAAAATCCTTTGTTTGCCGAGGCTGACGCAGGGGTCACCCAACAGGACCTGGAGAAGGCGCGCCAGGATGACCAGGCCGATCTGAGGCAGTTTCTGGAAGATTTCCAGTCTTTGGTCCAGGAAGCGGCGGAGCTCAAACCCAATACTGACAGCGGAATCATTCTTGCCATGAAGGAACGGCTGGATCAATGCTATACCCGTTGCTGTGCCATGCCGGGTGATCACCCGGAAATCAAGACCGCGATTAACCAGCTGATCCAGATCATTATGATAGCCGTGCGCCAGGGCGCGACCAATGATCCCCTGGCCTTGAGTAAGCTGGATGAGGAAGACATCGCCCGTCAGACGCATCAGCAACTACATAACCATAAACTCATTGTCGATCTGCTGCTACCCGACTCGCCTATCAATGAAACAGAGCTGCTACCCTGTCTGCTTAGCGAGACACCCGAGGCAGTACAAACCACCCTGCAGTTATTTGATGTGGAACATCTGCGCCTGTTATACGACACAGGTAAAACCCAACTCGAAGAACTTAAACGCAAAGGCCATGACCTGCCCTCAGCCTGGGCTAACCTGGCCCTGTTTGAAAATGCTTTATTGAAAAAGACCGACACGCCGATGAATTAATTATGAGCCAATCACTGTATTGCTGTGTTTACAAAAGCCTGCGCAAACAGCAGACTTTTCTGTTTGTGTTGCAAGAAGATGATTTTTCCAGGGTGCCTGAGCCACTGCTCAAAGCGCTGGGCGAAATTGAGAAGGTCATTGATCTGGAACTGACACCCGGGCGCCAGGTGGCACGGGGTGAAGCGCGTTACATCATGGATGATTTACTTGAAAAGGGATTCCATCTGCAGCTACCACCGGCTGAAAAGCCTGAACCTGTTAATTCAGGGCAGGAAGAAATCACTAGAGAATAGTAGGCATAATCACCCCTGATGGGGGACACGTCACCACGCTTTAATCGGCCGTATTAGATGCGGCATCCTTACCTAACAATCCACGTAAAAAATTCCGCCTTTGCTTGCCTTTTTTCTCTGGTGATACAAATTGCACACGTTGTTCAGGAACTTGCTCCTGGTATTCATCAACCGGCGTCAACAGTTTGGTCAAGGCTTTTTCCGCAGCAGCACGCGCCACTTGTTGTGACTTGTACTTTAAGGTCGGTGAAGCCAGGGTAATAAAATCATAGCCACCCACTTCATCATCTTCGCCAACGTTAAACACATGCTCACCGGATGCGAGTTCATGCGTGAGCTTTTCTCCAGGAGGCCCGGAGGCGGCAGACTTCTGCTCGGGTAACAGGATGGCATTGATAAACCAGGGTGTAATAAGTACACCGAACCAACCATTTTCCGTCAGTTCAAATCCCACGGCTTCCACTTCAAGATTATGATTATAGATAGGAAGATCACGCATACCGGTTTCCCCGATATGCGTGAAACGATGAACAAGCTTTGTTATTCGATCTTCCGTGATTTGATTTGGCATGAGTTAACTCATGCGCCAATCAATAACAATAGACCTGTGCCAGCCAGGCCAACCCCCCCTGCACGCATCAGCACAACCTGAGACGATTTTTGAAAACCATAAGCCAGCATCACACCTAAGCCATGCAACAGGATGGTGGCTAAAGTAAAGCCAGTGATGTACGCCATGGGTGATGCCGCCAGGGGCATTTCAATGCCATGGGCAAAACCATGAAACAGTGCAAACACCGCGACAATCATACTCGCCAGTAGCGGCACAACTCGCCATTTCATCGCAATGATCAACCCCAGCACCATCAGCGAGGCAGCAATCATCGGTTCGTAAAACGCTAAACTAAGGCCTGCCAGACCGAGGTTTGCCCCGACCAGCAAGGTCAGCACAAACACCAGCGGCACCTTCCACATGGCGCTGCCTCCAAGCTGGTAAGCCCACACTCCCACTGCCAGCATGGCCAGGAGATGATCGATACCGAATAACGGATGTCCCAGCCCACTGCCCAGTCCACCTATCGCTCCACCTGTGGTGTGCGCCGCCAAGGGTTGCACTGCCAGTAGAAGTATTAGTGCCATCAGACTGCGGGTAAAATTATCGCGATTCATGATTTGCTTCCTCAAGCTTCAGTCATTAACGAAGTATTTTTGTTCCATGTTTCCGGGTCAAGTTGTTCCACCTCATATCCGGCAGCCTTAATATGCTCAATCACTGTTTCTGTCAGTGCCTGCAACCGGTCTGCCACCATCTCCGACAGACCCAGGTGGGTTTCGAGACTCAGGGGCTCCATGCCAACTACGGTCACATGGTGGGGACTTTCATTCATCAACGTCAGGTTGGCGAGAACATCCGACAGGGCCAGTTGATGGGGCGATACCTTGTTGCAAAGAAAGGCCGGCACTTCATCTCCGGTCAACACAACTTCAGTACCAGGCGGCTTACCGGTGCGAACAGCATCGACCACAATGACATGTTCCCGGTTACGCATGTCCTCAAGTAAAGACATCCCGGAAGTCCCGCCATCAAGCAGTTCAACCTCGTCCGGTACCCGATAGCGTCGTTGCAAACGTTCCACGACAGCGACCCCAACCCCTTCATCCTGCAACAGGATATTCCCCAGGCCGAGCACCAGCACCGGCGCCTCTGCTGTTTCGGTATCAGTCATGCAGAAAGTTTGTACGACGGCATCCATTAAAATTTCACTCCGCATTGTGCCCCTACACCTTGCACGCGGGTGATTTCCTTTTGCTCCGTATCCACCATGTGAATGGCGCAAGCCAGGCAAGGATCAAAAGAATGAATAGTGCGAATGACTTCCAGTGGCTTATCCGGTTCGGCAACCGGGTTATCCATCAATGAAGCTTCATACGGCCCTGCTTCGTCGGACTCATCCCGTGGACCGGCATTCCAGGTACTGGGTACCACGGCCTGGTAATTGGCGATCTTGCCATCGCGAATCACAATCCAGTGTGATAACACACCTCGCGGCGCTTCATGGAAACCAACTCCACGTACTTCCTCTTTCGGGAATACCGGTTCGTTGAAGGTGTCGTAATCGCCTTTGCCGATATTTTCCATCAGCAAGCCCCATTGATTTTCCAGGGACTCGAGTATCACCCCGGTCCGCACCGCCCGTGCGGCATGCCGACCAATGGTTGAATGCAGAGCCGCCACCGGAATTTCCGCACCGGCAACTGAGCCCGCCATATCCAGCACGGTCTTGAGGTTACGCGTAGTGGGTTCATGACCTGCGGCCGCCATGGCCAACACATTGGCCAGGGGGCCGACCTGGGCACGTTTGTCATTGAAGGTCGGCGCTTTCACCCAGGAATACTTGCCGTCATCCTGGAAGTCGGTATATTGCGGAATCGTTTCACCATCATATGGGTGCAACGCGCCTTTACCCCCCTGATACCAGGCATGCTTGACACTTTCTTTTACGCCCCCTTCAAAGAAGGCATCCTGGTAACCGGTAATCGGCTTGAAGGTACTCAGATCGGCATTCTGGATATAGCCGCCGGGCAATTCAAACTGTGTCCCCATGGTATCCAGCGGCAAATCAGGCACCGACAGATAATTGGTTACACCCGCACCATACTGGGTCCAGTCGGCATACATAGCACCAATCGCGGCTACATCGACCATGTAAACCTTGCGTACAAAATCACCGAGCTCATCAATGATTGACTTGATATAAGTCAGACGTTCCAGGGTCAGGGTCGATTGACTGTCCAGATTGATGGGGTTAGCCACACCCCCTACTGCCAGGTTCTGAATGTGTGGTGTCTTGGAGCCCAACACGGAGACGATCTTGTTGGCGGTACGTTGATAATCCAGCGCCTGGAAGTAATGGGCCACAGCCATCAGGTTAATTTCCGGCGGCAATTTCATGGCCGGGTGACCCCAGTAACCGCTGGCAAACACCCCAAGCTGACCGCTATTGACGAAATTCTGTAACTTGGCCTGAACATCTTTAAACACAGCCGCGTTATTCAACGGCCAGTCGGACAGGCTCTGGGCAATTTTCGCGGCTTTCGCGGGATCGGCCTGTAAGGCGGAAACGATATCGACCCAGTCCAGTGCCGAGAGTTGATAAAAGTGCACGATGTGATCATGGATGCCGTGAGCCGTAATAATCATGTTACGGATGTACTGGGCATTGAGTGGCACTTCCAGTTTGAGGGCGTTTTCCACCGCGCGCACCGAGGCAATCGCATGCACCGTGGTACAGACACCACAGATGCGTTGCGTGAATATCCAGGCGTCACGAGGATCACGACCCTCGAGAATGAGTTCAATACCACGCCACATCTGCCCAGACGACCAGGCTTTGACAACCTTACCGTTATCCACCTCGCAATCTACACGCAGGTGGCCTTCAATTCGGGTCATCGGGTCAACGACGATACGCTTTGCCATGGTTTGCTCCTTAACAAATTCTATTATGCGCTACACGGTTTAACTAGCTTCAACTCGATGCAAAACCGGCAGTGTTTTTACAACTATCAGATACAACATAACTTCTAGTGAAAAGATACCCACAGTCACCATAATTTCACCGACTGAAGGGAAATAATGCCAGGTACCGCCCGCAAACGGATGATAGCCCACGATATAAGTATTGATACGATAGATGGAACCGGCCAGTAATAAACTTACCGCTG
>CBDUOW010000003.1:0-34476 GCA_965368945.1 uncultured Gammaproteobacteria bacterium | reverse complement strand
AGGGCTATCAGAGTTTCGAGGATTATCTAAGCCATTTCAGTTCCAGCAAGCGCAAGAAAATTCGCCAGGAACGCCGCCGTGTTAAAGATCAGGGCATCACTCTCGAAGTCCTGCACGGTGACGAAGCCAGTGAAGATCAATTGAAAATCTATCACCGTTTTTATAACAGTACCTTTGATCGCAAGTATGGCCATGCCACGTTCTCGCAAGGCTTCTTTCTGGAAATTGCCAGAACCATGCCGCGCAACATCGTGTTGGTGTTGGCAAAACATCAGGATGAGTATGTGGCCGGCGCGTTTAATGTACGCGGCAGTGACACGCTGTATGGTCGACACTGGGGTTGCAGCCAGGAATTTCACAGCCTGCATTTTGAAGCCTGCTATTACCAGGGACTGGAGTATTGTATCAACAACGGTTTGCAGCGGTTTGAACCCGGCGCGCAGGGAGAACATAAAATCGCCCGTGGTTTTTTGCCCGCCAAAACCTGGTCGACCCACTGGATCGCCGATGAACGATTCAAAACGGCAATTCAACAATTCCTGCAACATGAAACCGGGGGAATGGAACACTATATTGCCGAATTACATGACCATTCACCATTTAAAAATAAATAACACCAAGTGCAGGATAAAAGCGATCTGTATTGAATCTATGACATACTAAATCCTCGACTTGAACTGCACTATATACAATCACCCATATGACCGCCCCCTACTGGCTCAATCCTTATGACCCGGCTGACTTTCCGGATGTGGCGCTGGCGCTGCGTGATCCGGATGGTTTGCTCGCGGTTGGCGGCGATCTATCGGTTGAACGTTTACTCGCCGCTTATCAGCGCGGCATCTTTCCCTGGTACAGCGGTGATCAACCCATTCTCTGGTGGTCACCGGATCCGCGCTCAGTCCTGTTTCCAGACAAGTTGCATGTTTCGCGTAGCTTACGCAAAGTTCTGCGCAAGCAGGAATACAAAATCACCTTTGATACTGCGTTTGCGGAGGTGATTCACGCTTGCAGTCAGCCACGGGCAGGAGATCCTGGCACCTGGATTACCGATGAAATGCAACAGGCGTATATTCGCTTACACCAGGCAGGTTACGCGCACTCGATTGAAATCTGGTTGAATGGCAAGCTGGTTGGCGGTCTCTATGGCATTGCTATTGGTAAAGTGTTTTTCGGTGAATCGATGTTCAGTCGTGTTACCGATGCTTCCAAGGTTGCTTTTGTGTTTCTTGTACGGCAATTGCAACGCTGGCAGTTTGGTGTGATTGATTGTCAGATCCAGAGCGCGCACCTGGATCAATTTGGCGCGGAGTTAATTCCCCGTTCAGAGTTTACTATGCTGTTGAATCAGTTTTGTAACCAGACTGGTCTTGGTGGATTGTGGACAATCGATGTTGATCTTGAATCAGATATTATTTCAATACCTTGAACCCACATTCAATGAAGCCAATCTATTTAATTAGTACTGTTTTATAGAAAGACCTGGTTATTTAATGGGATTCTCGCTGGCTATAAAATAACCACTGTATTTTGTTTTTTTAAAAACCGGCTATAGTTATGGATAACGATAGTCTTCTCGGGAAAGCAATTCGCCCATGAACGACGAAAATCATCTCTATCGTGCATTACACTCCCTGCGGTTTTACAGCAGCTTCCCCCATCCCTGCAGTTATCTCCCTGATCGGGAAGCCGTCACGCTGTTCGTGGACCCTGAAGCGAAGATAGATATGGCAACCTACCAGGTTCTGTCACAAGTCGGGTTTCGACGTAGCGGTGAACATATTTATCGTCCCCATTGTGACAGCTGTCATGCCTGTGTACCCGTGCGTGTACCGGTTTCGAAGTTTGTACCCAGTCGCAGTCAGCGACGTTGCCAGCAGCGCAATAAAGATTTGGAACTGAATATTCGTGCTGCCGAGTATGATGAAGCTCATTTTCAGCTCTATCGCCGCTATATGCGAATCCGGCATTCCGGCGGCAGTATGGATAGTAATGATCCGGATGCCTATCGCCGCGTTATGAGCGCATGCTGGTCCAATACTGATTTATATGAGTATCGCTATGGCAACGATATTCTCGCTGTATCTGTGGTAGATCAATGCGATGACAGCCTGTCTGCGGTGTATACGTTTTATGAGCCGAAGCAAGCAAGACGTAGCCTGGGGGTTTTTGCCATTTTAAGCCAGATTGAGCAGGCACGACGAAGTGGTCGCGACTGGGTTTATCTTGGCTTCTGGAATTCCGAATCACCCAAGATGGCGTATAAGACCCAGTACCAGCCTCTGGAATATTTCGACGGTCTCATCTGGCGCAACAAACCGCCGGTATGAAAATTAACTAATTATCAACTAGTTGGAGGTTAACAACCGATTAAATAGTAAACAGTATCAGCCGATATATAATCAAAGGCTGTGATTCACTTTGTGAACCGACATGGCAGTGCACAGTCAAACGAGGTAAGGAAATCTCAACGGAACAGGAACCTGGAGGACGACATGCTGAGCTTCATTTATCTGCTCACTCATGAGTTTGAACAGGAACATGGTTTTCGGCCCAATGTGCTGTATCTAAACCGGACCCATTTTACCCAGTTACAAGGCCAATTGGCCGAGATTCACAATCTGGGCACAATGAGTAAATTGTTGGGTATGGAAATCGTTCTGGAATCAGATCTGGCCCACCCTCATGTTGGCTGGTCCACAGTAGACTGGCAGGGAGCGCTAGCAGTCTAGCCACCTACTGTTTCATTCTCACCGATGTCGAATCTCGACATCACCGACAATCTTTCCCCCGGATTCTTTGAAAATTGGCGCGAATTGAGGCATGATGCGCGCAGAATTTTTAGACTTGGCCCTTAAACTCAAGAGCAATTGAACCGGATGGCGAAAGAAGAACATATTGAAATGGAAGGCACGGTGGTTGAAACCCTGCCTAATACCATGTTCCGTGTCGAACTGGAAAATGGTCATGTGGTAACCGCCCATATTTCCGGCAAAATGCGTAAGCACTACATTCGGATCCTGACCGGTGACAAGGTTACCGTACAACTGACCCCTTATGACCTCAGCAAAGGACGCATTGTCTTCCGCGGCCGCTAATGTGAATTGTTTCTGACCGGATGGTGAGTCGAATCACTGGGTCGCAAGTTCGTTTTTCCCTTCCAGTTCAAACTGTAGCGCATCATCTTTAACACCGATGCGGATATGCCCGCCGGATGCCAGTTTGCCAAACAATAGATCCTCAGCCAGTGGTTTTTTGATGCTTTCCTGAATCAGCCGCGCCATGGGTCGAGCGCCCATATTGGGATCGTAACCGTGGATCGCAAGCCAGGTGCGTGCCTCGGTATCCACTTCCAGGGTCACACCCTTGTCTTCCAGTTGCCCTTCCAGTTCAAACAGGAATTTATCGACCACCTGACTGATAGTCTCAGGCCCCAGCTGTTTGAACTGGATGATCGCATCCAGACGGTTACGGAATTCCGGCGTAAAGGTCTTTTTGATCGCCTCCATCGCATCGGAGGAGTGATCCTGGCTACTGAAACCAATTGACGCCCGGTTAATTCGGTCAGCACCTGCATTGGTGGTCATCACCAGGATGATATTCCGGAAGTCCGCCTTGCGGCCATTGTTGTCAGTCAGTGTGCCGTGATCCATGACCTGGAGTAACAGGTTGAACACATCGGGGTGTGCCTTTTCTATCTCATCCAGCAACAGCACCGCATGGGGATGCTTGGTAATTTCCTCGGTTAACAATCCACCCTGGTCAAAGCCGACATAGCCCGGTGGCGCACCAATCAGGCGGGAAACCGTGTGGCGTTCCATGTACTCGGACATGTCAAACCGAATCAGTTCAATACCCATAATACGTGCCAATTGGCGGGTCACTTCGGTCTTGCCCACCCCGGTTGGACCGGCGAACAGGAAGTTAGCGATGGGTTTTTCATCCGCCGACAGACCGGAGCGTGACAGCTTGATGGCTGCGCTGAGGCTATCAACGGCTTCATCCTGACCATAAATAACCAGCTTCAAATCCCGTTCCAGGTTGCGCAGCACTTCCATATCGTCTGAGGAAACCGTTTTTGGAGGAATGCGGGCAATCTTGGCGACAATCGCTTCAATGTCCCTCACCCCGATGGTTTTCTTACGCTTGGAAGGCACCTGCATGCGCTGATTGGCACCGGCTTCATCAATCACATCAATCGCCTTGTCGGGAAGATGCCGATCGTTGATATAGCGTTCCGAAAGTTCCGCCGCCGTTCGCAAGGCCTGATGGGTATAGCGCACCGCATGATGTTCTTCGAAGCGCGATTTCAAGCCTTCCAGGATCTGCACACACTCTTCGACTGTCGGCTCCGGCACATCGATTTTCTGAAAGCGCCGCGCCAGGGCACGATCCTTTTCGAAAATACCCCGGTATTCGTGATAAGTGGTGGAACCAATGCACTTGAGATCACCACTGGCCAACACCGGCTTGATCAGGTTGGACGCATCCATGGCGCCGCCCGATGCCGCGCCGGCCCCGATGATGGTATGAATTTCGTCGATAAACAGGATCGCATGTTCCTGGCGTTTCAGTTGCGCCAGTATGGCCTTAAGCCGTTTTTCGAAATCCCCGCGGTACTTGGTCCCCGCCAGTAGTGCGCCGAGATCAAGTGAATAAATGGTCGATTCGGCAATGATTTCCGGAACTTCACCCTCAACTATCTTCTTTGCCAGCCCTTCTGCCAGTGCGGTTTTACCCACCCCGGCTTCGCCGACAAACAACGGGTTATTCTTGCGGCGTCGACACAGGACCTGCACGGTGCGTTCGATTTCATCCTTGCGACCAATCAAGGGATCGATTTTGCCAATACGTGCCAGCTCGTTAAGATTACTGGTGAACTGCTCCAGCGGATTCTGGCCTGCCGATTCATCCTGTTCTTCCTCAGTGTCGGCCTGGTGCTCCAGTTGCTCATCATCACGTACGCGGGAAATACCATGGGAAATAAAATTAACCACCTCCAGACGAGAGATATCCTGTTTCTTGAGGAAATAGACCGCTTGTGATTCCTGTTCACTGAAGATGGCGACCAACACATTGGCGCCATTAACTTCGCGCTTGCCGGAAGACTGCACATGGAAAACCGCACGTTGTAATACCCGTTGAAAACCCAGCGTAGGCTGCGTTTCCCGATCATCATCCGGCGGTAACAGGGGTGTGGTTTCATCCAGAAACAAGATCAGGTCCTGACGCAACTCCGTCAAGTTCGCTCCGCAGGCCTTGAGTATCTCGGCAGCAGAGGAATTATCGAGCAAGGCCAACAACAAGTGCTCAACAGTCATGAATTCATGCTGCAGGTCTCTTGCTCGCTTGAATGCCTGATTTAATGCATTTTCCAGTTCTTTATTCAGCATAACTGTCTGCCTTTAGCCTCAGGAATCGGCTTCCATGGTACACAACAGAGGGTGTTCGTTTTGTCTTGAATATTCATTCACCTGCGCAACCTTGGTTTCCGCGATGTCGCGTGGAAAGACGCCGCACACGCCTTTCCCTTTAGTATGCACATTCAACATGATATGTGTCGCATTCTCTCGGCTCAGCCCAAAAAAGGCTTCCAGAATATGCACCACGAATTCCATCGGCGTGTAATCGTCATTAATCAGGATGACCTTGAACATGGGAGGCTTTTTAAGCTTGGGCTTGGCCTCTTCCAATGCCAAATTGTCATCATACCGATCTGGATAATTCTTCTCGCTCATAGTTGTGATTTTAGCTGATGCTTATACAGGTTGCCTACCTCCCCTTTATGTGGATTCCTTCACAGGCAAACAAGGGAAGATTGTCTATATTTATGTCTGTGAAGGAATACGGCCTTCACAGTTGTATTGTACTAAGTCTATGTTTTTAATGCTATTTCGTTAATTTCGTGGACCTAACAGCGCTAACATGACAAGGAGGCTAGGAAGGCATGTCTACAGGTACAGTCAAATGGTTCAGCAATTCCAAAGGTTATGGTTTCATCGCACCAGCAGAAGGGGGGGACGACATATTTGCGCATTTTTCCGCAATTAGCATGGAAGGTTACAAAACACTAAAAAAAGGTCAGGAAGTCGAATTTGAGTCCAGCCAGGGCCCGAAAGGGTTACACGCCACGGCTATTCGCCTGGCGGCCGGCTCATCCCCTTCGATCCAACACCACTAAAATAATAGCCCCGCATTCATGCGGGGCATTTCTATCTTCATTTTATCGGGCCACTTCCGGGTGATCTGAGTGACTACATCTTGCTGATGATGGCATCCCCAAAACCGGAACAGCTAACCAGCGTGGCGCCCGGCATCAAGCGTTCCAGATCATAGGTGACGGTCCTGGCCGCAATCGCTGCCGACATTCCCTTAACGATCAGATCCGCGGCCTCACTCCAGCCCAGATGTCGCAACATCATTTCCGCCGACAGGATCAGGGATCCCGGGTTGACCTTGTCCTGCCCCGCATATTTCGGTGCCGTGCCATGAGTTGCCTCAAACAAGGCGACGGTATCAGACAGGTTCGCACCTGGGGCAATTCCGATACCCCCGACCTGCGCGGCCAGGGCATCGGAAATATAGTCGCCGTTGAGGTTCAAGGTCGCAATCACATCGTATTCTTCGGGTCGTAACAAAATCTGCTGTAGAAAGGCATCGGCGATCACATCCTTGATGACGATTTCCTTACCCGTGTTGGGATTTTTGAATGCACACCATGGGCCACCGTCGATCTCCCGGGCGCCAAATTCTTCACGCGCCAGTTCATAGCCCCATTCCTTGAAGGCGCCTTCGGTATACTTCATGATGTTACCCTTATGCACCAGGGTGACCGAAGGTCGATCATTATCAATGGCGTATTGGATGGCTTTGCGTACCAGCCGCTTGGTCCCTTCACTGGAGACCGGCTTTACCCCGATCCCTGATGTGGCCGGGAAGCGGATTTTAGAAACGCCCATTTCATCCTGCAGGAAGCTGATCACTTTCTGTACATCTTCACTACCGGCCGGCCATTCAATACCGGCGTAAATATCTTCTGAATTTTCACGGAAAATTACCATGTCGGTTTTTTCCGGTTCCTTCAGTGGGCTGGGAGTGCCATCGTAATAACGAACCGGCCGCAGGCAGACATAGAGATCCAGATCCTGTCGCAGCGTGACATTGAGTGAGCGTATACCGCCACCCACCGGTGTGGTTAATGGCCCTTTGATCGCGACGCTGAATTCACGGATCGCATTCATGGTTTCATCCGACAGCCAGGTATCAGGATTATAGATTTGGGTGGACTTTTCTCCTGCGTAGATTTCCATCCACTGTATTTGACGCTTACCCCCATAGGCCTTGGTTACCGCGGCATCGGTTACCTTTTGCATGACTGGCGAAATATCAACGCCGATGCCATCCCCTTCTATAAAAGGAATAATCGGTTTGTCCGGGACGGACATGGTGCCATCAGAACTTACACTTATTTTCTCACCGCTCGCAGGCACCGTGATTTTTTCGTATCCCATGGGAACTCCAGAAACAGCAAATTAATTAAAGAATAGAATTATAACAGTTTGGCCGATGACAGCCTATATGGTATGAGTGGCATTCTGCGTGCTAATAGATGATTGGGTTAATCATCCTCAGGTGAAAACATCGGATTCGTGTCAATTGAGGACATTTCCGGCTTGCCAATATAATAGCCCTGTAAATAATCTACCCCCATTTCAATCAGAACTTTAGCAGTCTCTTCAGATTCAACAAATTCAGCAATTGTCTCCTTACCCATGATATGGGCGATGTTATGCATGGATTGGACAATCTCACGGTTGAGTTTGTTATTAACCAGACCAGTGATAAACGAACCATCAATTTTCACATAATGTACTGGCAGGTCTTTTAAATAGGCATAGGACGAGTAGCCTGCCCCGAAATCATCCAACGAGGTCTGGCAGCCCAGCTCCTGAAGCTTGCGTAAATTATGCGCCGTCATGGAAAGATCCGCCATGGCGATTGTTTCAGTTATCTCGAAGGTTAACCGCTGCGCATCAACATTGGCGTTCTTTATTTCATCAGTTACAAAATCAATTATGCTGTCGTCATGAAATGAAGCGGCTGATAAATTAATACTAAACCGTGGTGTAAATTTAGAGGCGTATTTCAATAATAGAATCGCATGATGAATCACCCATCGATCAATACTCGGCATAAGCCCGAAGCGTTCTGCCGGAGGTATGAATCCGGAGGGCATAATGATGTTGCCCTCTTCATCCAGCATCCTGAGCAGAATTTCATAATACTGAATCTTGCCGTTCGCATTCTGGATTGGTTGGCAGGCGATGGAAAACATGTCATCCTGCAGTGCCTGCTTGATACGTCGTGTCCAGCCAATATCATCAAATAACCCGCTAATATCTTTCTGATCATCAATGGTATAGAGATGGATTTTATTTTTCCCGGCCAGCTTCGCCGCATGACAGGAATAGTCCGCCCTGGACAATAATTCCTCGGTATTAGCGCCGGGGTTTACCATTATCACGCCAATCGAACAGCCGATATCAACTGTCTCCCCCTGATACATAAATTTATAATCGTGAATGTTCTGGCGAAACAGTTCCGCCACCTCGAGAGCTTCTGATTCGCCTACATCATAGAGAATCATCGCAAATTCATCGCCACCTATTCGAGCTAACAGATCGCTGCGACGAGTTCGTTTCTGTAAAATTAATGTGATTTGAACCAGTAATTCATCACCTGCAATATGCCCCAAGGTGTCGTTAACATATTTAAAGTTATCCAGATCAAGATAGAACACGGCGGTATTCGACTTGCCTTGGCGCTCCACCCTTTTTACCAAATGCTCAACTTCCTGCATAAAATAGTAACGGTTATACAAGCCGGTTAAACCATCATGTTCTGCAAGACGACGCAAATTCTCGATCATTGCTTTATGTTCGCTGACATCATCAACAATCGCGGTATACATCTTTGAACCGTAGATCACATAGCTGCTAATCTTTATCGCCAATGGAAACACGCTGCCATCCTTGCGACGCGCATCTAACTCCAGTCCCGATTCACCCTGTTGCGCCATATTATCTTGCGTCAATATTTTCTCAAGATATTCCGGATCCATCACTGACCCATTTTTGACAAAAAGAATATCCATATCTTGTCCTGCAAGTTCATTCTCTGCATAGCCAAACAATGTCTCAGCCGCGTGATTAAATGACTCGATATGACAATCTTCGTCATAGGTAATGACACCTTCGGCTGCGTTGTCGAGGATTGATTGCAGGCGTATTTGTCTGATATTTACCTGTTCACGCATATTAATGAATGCATCAATCAATAATTTGGTTTCTGCAGGCTGAGTACCTGATGCTGGAAGTATTGACATCTCACCATCCGCCTCAGCATTCAGGGCATTGGAAACTTGAACCAATGGCCGTCGAACCAGGAACTCAAAAGTAAAATAACCGACAATGATGATTGCCAATACAATGAAAAGAGACAGCCACATCAAGTAGGAAATTTTTTGTGCGATGTCATGAGACTGGGTTAAAAATACATCAGCATATCGAAGCTGGTATACCTCTATCTCATCAATCAGGAACCTGGCGGCGTTGAAATTCGGCTGTACTGTATTAATCGCCAGATGCGAATCCGTCCGCCACTGTTCATGCTCTGCCAGGTTGGCAGTTATTTTATCCAGCTCAATTTTTAATTGATTAGCCAGCGCCAAAATCGCGTCTGGACTCCGGATAAATAGTTCCTTACTTGTTAAACGTGTATACAATGACTCATAAGCCTGACCTAGCTCGATATTTTTCTCTATAAGCTGCTGTTTTATTGCGGGCGTAAAAGCGGGCGTAATGAGTATGTCGCGATGAACCAGAAGTTCAAGATCCTGTAAATCCTCTTTGACCTTTTCGGTCAGCAGGATTATCAGACTATGGGCTCTCTTTTGTTCCAGGCTTTCGGCCGTGATTTTAACTCCCAGATACTGGGAATAACCAACCACCCCAATCGTTAACAGCAGAATCGGCAACACGATTAGCAGAAAACGTCCCTGGAGTGTATTAGATAGTATCAAGTAAGTTATCCCCGGATTTTTATAGTATCAGTCGATTGTGCTGATAACTTTAGTATTTTTTTCTAATTTTAAGAGGCATACTTGTTGAAATTATTTTAATAATGCGAAACTGGCACACAATTTATAGCATGAAATGACCACGCTTGTTCTGTTTAATAAGCCCTATGGGGTATTAAGCCAGTTTTCGCGCAATGATGAGGCGGCGGTACTGGCGGATTATGTCACACTCGCTAACGTGTACCCTGCCGGTCGTTTGGATAAAGACAGTGAAGGCCTGTTGCTCTTGACCGATGATGGCAGATTGCAGCACTGTATCAGTCATCCCCGTCACAAGTTGCTTAAGACCTACTGGGCGCAGGTAGAAGGCACTCCGGATAAGCTTGCCCTGCAAAAATTGCAAGATGGCGTGACACTCAAGGACGGCTTGACCGCACCGGCACAGGCAAGACTCATCCCTGAGCCCGCATTATGGCCACGAAACCCGCCTGTCCGCTATCGGGCTGCCATCCCTACCTCATGGCTGGAACTGAAAATTTCTGAAGGCCGTAATCGCCAGGTGCGCCGCATGACCGCGGCGGTTGGCTTTCCAACCCTGCGGTTAATTCGGTATGCTGTAGGTAACTGGACTCTTGCCGGATTAGCACCAGGCGAGTGGCGCCTAATGAATGTTGATCAAAACGAAGTGTGTCATGAATCTCACTCCCGCCAATCCCCTTCTGCACGTGACCGTAGCCGCCATCATCGAAAAGGACGGGCGGTTCCTCATGGTCGAGGAAATCGAAAACGCTAAACCCGTCTACAACCAACCAGCCGGCCATGTTGAGGCAAATGAAAGTCTGCTCGAAGCGGTAATGCGTGAGACGCTGGAAGAAGCCGCGTGCTATTTTCAACCTGAGTGGCTAACCGGTATTTATCGCTGGCAACACCCCACTCGCCATGAGATCTATTTGCGCCACTGTTTTTGTGGACGACTCACTCGACAAGAGCCGCAACGGCAACTGGATAAAACGATCCTGGGTACACATTGGCTAAGCCTGGATGAATTACAGCAACAGGTGGATAAATTACGCAGTCCGCTGGTGCTGGCCTGTATTGAGGATTATCTGGCGGGTCAGCGTTTTCCTCTCGCGCTCTACCGGGATCTGGACTAGGCCGGACTTTTCGCACATCTCTCTGGTAAACTTGTTCGTTTACAAGCTACGTAATATTCCGTTTTTATCATGTCTGCACCCATATCCTCACAAGCTGAAGACCGCATTATTGTCGGCATGTCTGGCGGTGTGGACTCGTCCGTAACCGCCCTGCTCCTGCAGCAGCAGGGCCATGCTGTCCAGGGAGTCTTCATGAAGAACTGGGAAGGTGACGATACGGACCAGCATTGTGCCGCCGAGGATGATCTGCAGGACGCACGCCAGGTGTGTGAAACACTGGGCATCCCCCTGCAGGGCGTGAATTTTGCGGATCAATATTGGGACCGGGTGTTTGAATATTTCCTGCAGGAATACCGTGCCAGTCGTACGCCTAATCCGGATATCCTGTGTAACCGGGAAATCAAGTTCAAGGCGTTTCTGGATTATGCCCTCAGCCAGGGAGCGGACTATATCGCGACGGGACATTATGCTCGCATCGGACGAGATGGCGATCATTACACCTTGTTACGGGGCAGGGATAACAACAAGGACCAGAGTTATTTTCTCTATACCCTGGATCAGGCTCAATTAGCACGCAGTCTGTTTCCGATCGGTGAGCTGGATAAGTCCCGGGTACGTGAACTGGCGGCAGAACATGGATTAAGTACCTACAACAAAAAAGACAGCACCGGTATCTGCTTTATCGGTGAGCGGGACTTTCGCGCTTTCCTCAAACGTTATTTGCCTGCACAGCCGGGTGAAATTCATACTCCGGAAGGTACTTACCTGGGTCGCCATGAGGGTTTGATGTACTACACCCTGGGGCAACGCCAGGGCCTTGGCATCGGCGGAGTCAAAGGCCATGAAGGTGCTGTATGGTACGTCGCTGCCAAGGATCTGGAAAACAACATTCTGATTGTCGTTGACGGCCATGATCATCCCCTGCTTTACAGTCAAAGCCTCAGCGCCATCGACTTACACTGGGTGGCCGGCAAATCCCCTGCCTTACCACTGAGTTGCACTGCCAAGACCCGCTATCGCCAACAGGATGCCGCCTGTACTATTGAACATGGTGATGACAACAACTGCGTGGTTCAATTTCAGGAACCACAATGGGCGGTAACCCCCGGCCAATCCGTCGTGTTCTACCAGGGCGAAATCTGCCTGGGAGGCGGTATCATTAACGAGAGTATTAAAGCCAAATAAAAACATGAGTGATTTTCGCGATAAAACCCTGGCACTGGCCGGTGTATTTCAAGCAACCGCCCTGGTGAAAAATATTGCGGTCAATGGTTCGGTGGATAAGCACGACTTTGAAATTTGTATTCGCAGTATTTTTGAAACCGATCCTGAAAGTGTCGAAGCGGTATACGGTCAAGTGGAATACCTGCGAACCGGTTTGACTACCCTGATTGAACAACTGGGAGAAAAAAGTACCCAGCGCGATATCGATATTGCCCGCTATGTCATCAGCCTGCTGCACTTGCAACGCAAGCTCAGCAAAAACAAGCCCATACTGGATGACGTCGCCAACGGTATCGAACGCGCTCGGCGTCAAACCGAGCATTTTCATATCACCCATGAAAATGTTATCGCCAACCTGGCGGATATCTACAGTACAACCATCAGC
The DNA here is from genome assembly GCA_965368945.1 of uncultured Gammaproteobacteria bacterium. Taxonomy (GTDB): domain Bacteria; phylum Pseudomonadota; class Gammaproteobacteria; order UBA6429; family Thiohalophilaceae; genus JAHEIJ01. Next base: position 21,635 of record CBDUOW010000003.1, on the reverse strand, counting down.
CAGATCCCACCCAAGATCATGGTTTCCGGTGAAAGCCAGTTCCTGTCCAATACCGAACAGGCCAATAAAATCCGTGCCCTGCTGCTGGCCGGAATGCGCTCCGCCGTACTGTGGGCGCAACTGGGCGGGAGTCGCTGGCAGATATTGTTACGCCGCCGGCGTTTTAGCCAGGAAGCTGAACGGATCCTTAAGGAGGAGATTCAGCGCCAATTGCATTGAGGCTGATCCCGCTGAATTTACATGAATACGAATCTGCTTGATTTAATAGCGTTATGATTCTGTATTCCGTCCAAAAATTAAAATTCACCCCGGCACATCCATGCGCTTCGCGGATTGGCGTATAATGCGGCCTGTTTGCCCGCCAGCCAGGGGTACAGAAAAGTTATTTTTTCCAAGGAGTTCCCATGAGCAACAGTTTCGAAGCCCGTTCAATATTGAGCGTGAATGGTAAGGATCATGAAATTTATCGATTGGATGCCGTCCCCGGCAGCGAACGGCTGCCCTACTCGCTCAAGATCCTGCTGGAGAACCTGCTGCGCCACGAAGATGGCCGCACCGTCACCGCGGAAGATATCAGTGCCATGGCCGCCTGGGATCCCGACGCACAGCCCAGCAAGGAAATCGCCTATACCCCGGCGCGGGTATTGATGCAGGATTTTACCGGCGTGCCTGCGGTGGTGGATCTCGCCGCCATGCGCGAAGCGATGCAGAAATTGGGCGGCGATCCGGAAAAAATCAACCCATTGCAGCCGGCCGAACTGGTTATTGACCACTCGGTGCAAATCGATGTGTTTGGCACCGCCGATGCGGAGGAGAAAAATGCCGAAATCGAATACCAGCGTAACCAGGAACGCTACAGCTTCCTGAAATGGGGCCAGAAGGCTTTTTCCAATTTCAAAGTCGTACCGCCTGATACCGGCATCGTGCACCAGGTTAATATTGAATACCTCGCCCGGGTAGTGTTTGCCCAGGAGAACAATGGCGTACTCCAAGCCTACCCGGACACCCTGGTCGGCACCGATTCCCATACCACCATGGTCAATGGCCTCGGTGTCCTCGGTTGGGGGGTTGGCGGTATCGAAGCCGAAGCCGCCATGCTGGGCCAACCCGTCTCCATGCTGATCCCACAGGTGGTGGGTTTTAAGCTCCAGGGCCAATTGCCGGAAGGGGCGACCGCCACCGACCTGGTGCTGACCGTGGTGGAAATACTGCGTAAACATGGTGTAGTGGGCAAATTTGTCGAATTCTTTGGTGATGGCCTGGATCATCTGTCCCTCGCTGATCGTGCCACCCTGGCCAACATGGCCCCCGAATATGGCGCCACCTGTGGCATTTTCCCGATCGACGGTGAAACCATTAACTATCTGCGCCTCACCGGACGCAGCGAAGAGCAGCTCGCCTTGGTGCAAACCTATGCCTCTGAGCAGGGTTTGTACCGGAGTCCGAGTCAGCCGCAGGCCGACTACTCCAGCGTAGTGGAACTGGATATGAGGACGATTGAACCGAGCCTCGCCGGACCGAAACGTCCGCAGGATCGCGTCCCGCTACGGTCCTCCCGGTCGATGTTCACCCAGGCTCTGGCCGACCTGAAGCAAGAACGGGATATTCACAGCAAACCGGCAAAAACCAGCATCAAGGGTGAAGACGTGACCCTTGACGATGGTGCGGTAGTGATTGCCTCCGTGACTTCCTGCACCAATACCTCCAACCCGACGGTTATGCTGGGTGCGGGTCTGGTTGCCAAAAAAGCCGCCGCCCTGGGATTGCGCAGCAAGCCGTGGGTCAAGACCTCCCTCGCCCCCGGTTCCCGCGTGGTGACCGAGTACCTGAAGCAGGCCGGACTGCTGGATGACCTGGAAACACTCGGCTTTAACGTCGTAGGCTATGGCTGTGCGACCTGTATCGGGAATTCCGGGCCGTTACCGGAGCCGGTGTCCAAGGCCATCAGTGATGGCAACCTGTCGGTTTGCTCGGTGCTCTCCGGCAACCGGAATTTTGAAGGGCGGGTGCATGCTGAGGTACGGATGAATTATCTCGCTTCACCGCCCCTGGTGGTGGCCTATGCTCTCGCCGGCACCATGAATATCGACCTCTACAATGAGCCGCTTGGACAGGACAGCAAGGGCAACGACGTGTTCCTGGAAGACGTCTGGCCAACTGAGAAGGAAATACAGGATGTAGTACTGAGCAGCGTTAACCGGGAAGAATTTACCAGCACCTATGAGGCGGTCTATAAAGGTGAAGATAAGTGGCTCGATCTCGCTTCGCCTGAAGGCCAACTGTTTGCATGGGATGAGCAATCGACTTATGTAAAAAATCCGCCCTACTTTGAAGATATGGGCAAAACCGCAGGCGAGGTCAGCGATATCAGCAACGCGCGGGTCCTTGCCATGCTCGGTGACTCTGTCACCACCGACCATATTTCCCCGGCCGGTGCCATCAAACCCGACAGCCCGGCCGGCCAGTACCTGCTGGCCAATGGCGTCGCGCAAAAAGACTTCAACTCACTCGGATCACGTCGCGGCAATCACGAAGTCATGATGCGCGGTACCTTTGCCAACATTCGGTTACGCAACCTGCTGGCGCCCGGCACCGAAGGCGGGGTTACCCTGCACCTGCCCGAGGGAGAGCAAATGAGCATTTTTGATGCTGCCATGAAGTACAAGCATGAGAACATCCCGCTTGTGGTCCTGGCCGGGAAAGAATACGGTTCCGGTTCTTCCCGTGACTGGGCAGCTAAAGGGCCGCGCCTGTTAGGTGTACGGGCCGTGGTTGCCGAAAGTTATGAACGCATCCATCGTTCCAACCTGGTGGGCATGGGCATCCTGCCCCTGCAGTTCAGCGACGGTGAATCGGCGGGCACCCTCGGCCTCACCGGTCGTGAAGTCTTCAATATTGAAGGCCTCGGTGACGCTACCGCCAAGCAGGTCACGGTCACGGCGATGGCTGAAGACGGACAAGTCGTTAGCTTTACGGCGCAGGTACGCATCGATACGCCGCAGGAAGTGGAATACTATCGTAACGGTGGCATCCTGCAGTATGTTCTGCGCCAACTTGCCACCTGAGTCAGTGACTTTCATTACCATCAGAACCCCGGCCATGCCGGGGTTTTTTATTTCTGAAAACTTTATATGCAGACCACCCTGTATTTGCGACCAAAATCACAAATTCGGTGGTAAGTGCCTGTCATAGATAGAAAATTTGAACGAATTCCTAAAGAGACACTGTTATTTGCCGATAATAATACTGTAGGTCAAATAGATCATTGCGGAGGAACTTGAGATGGAAAAGTTACACTACGGTCCGCAAATTGGCAGTCATCAGGGAACACCTATTTATGAAACCATTGAAAGCAATGGTTATAAATATCGTTACGACAGATTGGCCAAATGCGACTGTGAAGGCTACCTGCTGGACCAACCACATGAAAATGAAGTCATGCTGCATCCAGGATTGATTTATCGCCAGATCTAAAACCGTTTAACACATTTCGCGCAAACCCGCGTGTAAGGCTACCAACCCTGCAAGCCTTGCCGTTATCCTCATTTATCTTTCTTATAATCCAGACATCTTCAACCCGTTTCACCCGCTTCGGTTAATCTCAAATAGCCACGTTTTTCTTTCTCCGCACACCGGCCGTGTACGTGATGCGGACAGCCTGACTTGAATGGTGTAAAATCCGCACTGACTCGTTACCATAAAAATTCCGGAGAATTCATGGACTTAAGCAGCCTCAGCGCCGTCTCCCCTATCGATGGCCGATATGCCGGTAAAACAGAAGACCTGCGCCCCATCTTCAGTGAGTTTGGCCTGATTCATCATCGCGTGCTGGTGGAAATTCGCTGGTTACAACACCTGGCAGCCAGCCCGGCAATCACTGAAGTCCCTGTCTTCAGCGAACACGCCAACAAGATACTTGACGGGATTGTGGATAATTTTTCGGAAAAAGACGCGCAGCGTGTTAAAAATATCGAGCGGACGACCAACCATGACGTAAAAGCGGTCGAGTACTTCATCAAGGAAAAGATTGCCGGTAATACCGAGCTGGATGCGGTCAGTGAGTTCGTGCATTTCGCCTGTACCTCGGAAGATATTAATAACCTGGCCTACGCCCTGATGTTGCGCGAAGGTCGCAACCAGGTGCTGTTACCACTTCTGGATGAGCTGATTGATGCCGTACGACAACTGGCCCATGAGTATGCCGACATCCCCATGTTATCCCACACTCACGGTCAGCCCGCCACTCCCACCACCGCGGGCAAAGAAATGGCCAATGTGGTCTACCGCCTGCAACGGCAACGGGATCAGGTTGCTGAAGTGGAACTGCTTGGCAAGATCAATGGTGCAGTTGGTAACTACAACGCCCATCTGGCGGCCTACCCGGAACTGGACTGGGCAAAGCTTGCTGCTGAGTTTGTCGCATCACTGGGGCTGACGTGGAATCCCTATACCACTCAAATCGAGCCCCACGATTACATCGCGGAACTGTTTGATGCCCTCGCCCGCTATAACACGGTGTTACTGGATTTCGATCGCGACATCTGGTCCTACATCTCGATGGGCTTCTTTAAACAAAAAACCGTGGCCGGTGAAGTCGGTTCCTCCACCATGCCGCACAAGGTCAACCCAATCGATTTTGAAAACTCGGAAGGCAACCTGGGATTGGCGAATGCCATTTTCGCTCACCTGGCCCAGAAGTTACCCATCTCACGCCTGCAGCGCGACCTCAGCGACTCGACGGTACTGCGTAACCTGGGTGTTGGTCTGGCCCACAGTGTTATCGCTTATCACTCAACACTACGGGGAATCAGTAAACTTGAAATCGATCAAGCTCAACTGCTGGCGGTGCTGGATGATAACTGGGAAGTCCTGGCTGAACCGATCCAGACTGTGATGCGTCGCTACGGCGTAGAAAAGCCCTATGAAAAACTAAAAGAACTGACGCGAGGTCAACGGGTTGATGCCAGGGCGATGAAAGCATTTATAGAAAAGCTCGATATCCCTGATGCCGAAAAACAACGATTGATTAAAATGACGCCGGCAAGCTATATCGGCAATGCGGCTGAGCAGGCGAAGAAGAGCTGACCGGTAGCCCGATAACAACCATGCAATTGCTCGGCGGGCTCTCAGCAGAGGAATTTCTGCAGCAGTATTGGCAGAAAAAACCTTTGCTCATACGTCAGGCCATTCCAGGTTATTCAGCCCCACTCTCACCGGATGAGCTGGCCGGGCTGGCCTGTGAACAGGAGGTGGAATCCCGTCTGATTCTGGAGAAAGACGCTAACGCTCCCTGGCGGCTGGAACTGGGTCCCTTCACGGAAACACGCTTTTCCCAACTACCCGCTACACACTGGACCTTGCTAATCCAGAAAGCCAACCAGTTGTTACCGCAACTGGCTGAGTTGCTGGATCAATTTAATTTCATTCCAAACTGGCGGGTTGATGATGTCATGGTCAGTTATGCTCCCACATTCGGTTCGGTCGGACCTCATGTGGATCAATATGATGTTTTTCTGTTGCAAGGCCTGGGAACACGGCGTTGGCAAATCAGTACCCGGGACTGTAGTCAAACTCCCCTGCTGGAGAATACCGAACTGCAAATTCTCCGGGAATTCACCCCTGAACAAGACTGGCTGTTGGAACCGGGCGATATGCTCTACCTGCCTCCCAATGTGGCGCATCACGGGGTAGCACAGGAAGACTGCATGACCTTTTCCATCGGTTTTCGTGCGCCGCGTTACAGTGAACTGTTAACTGCCTGGACTGACGATCAAGCACTGCTGCTACCGGACTGCCTGCACTATCAGGATCCTGACCTGCAAGTCGCAACCCATAATGGCGAGATCGCAGCGACAGCACTTGAAAAAATTCGCGCCATCATTCGTCAGCAGTTTATTAAGGATCAGGACATAGATCGCTGGTTTGGCCAATACATCACCGAGCCTGCTGCGGAGCAGCCTCCGTATGAAACTGAAACATGTTTAAGTACTGAGCAATTTCAGTCATCTCTGAGTGAATATGGTGAGCTATGGCGCAGTGAATACAGCCGCCTTGCCTTTATACGTGAGGACGACATCGTGCGGTTATATGTGGACGGGCAAGAATTTGAACTGGGGGCAGAATATGCCGGCCTTGTCGCCCTGCTTTGTGATCAGCGCCGTTACCAGGTTAATGAGATTCAACAGCACCTGTTCAACCTGAAACCTTTTGACTTGCTGACTTCTCTATATAATATGGGTGCGGTGGAGTTCCCCGATAATGGATGATTTTACCGTGCAGCAGACAGAGTTTTATACAACGCCGGGGATCAAGTCTGTGCGGGAACAGGTCTTTATTCAAGAACAGCACGTGCCGGAAGAACTGGAATGGGACGAGCATGACACCAAGGCGGTTCATGTTGTTGCTTATGATACACGCGATCAGGTAATCGGCACGGCTCGCCTGTTGGCCGATGGCCATATTGGTCGAATGGCGGTGCTTGAACCATGGCGTAAAAACGGCGTAGGCTCCGCGATGCTGAAAACGTTATTATTGCTTGCACAACAACAAAACCTGTCTAAAGTATTTCTCCATGCACAAACTTCTGCCATCGGATTTTATGAACACCATGGCTTCAGAACACTGGGTGAGGAATTTTTGGATGCCGGCATTCCTCATCGTTATATGGAAAAGGATTTGGCCTGATGCCGGAATATGAACACTATAAGTTAGGGGGTGAAAGCCAGCCACTCATCCTGGATGGCAGCGCCGAACATTATGGAGTTGCCCTGGCCATGTTGCAGCAAACTCATCGTGATGTTGCCATTCTGTCGCGCCAGATGGATGGCCGTCTTTATGATACCGCGGAGTTTATGCAGGCACTCAGCCAACTGGCAAGCCACCACCCCCGCTGCCGAATTCGACTGCTACTCAAGGAAGTTGAGCCTCTGATCAAATACGGGCACCGAATTATCGAATTATCCCGACGCCTCAGCAGTTCGATTGCCATTCGAACAATCCACGAGGACTACCGGGAATATAATGAGGCCTTTATGGTGTTTGATGAACGTGGCGTCATCAAACGTCGTTATGCCGATCGTTATGAAGGTAGCGCTGATTTTAATAATCCCAAACAGGCGCGGGAACTGCTTTCATTTTTTGATGAAGTCTGGAATATCAGCGAGCCGGATCCCAACCTGCGCAGGTTACATATATGAAGACTTTATCCATTCTTCGTCTATGCCTGTTGCTTGTTGCTTTTGGTTTGAGTGCAATAAGCACGGCAGAAACCATGCAACTTGAGAAAATTGAATTACAGCATATTCCAGCCCGGGACGTTATACCTTTGATAAAACCGTTTCTGGCAGAGAATGCCGTCATTTCCGCCAAGGGATACACTATTATCGTAAAAACAACCGCGGAAAATATGCCGCAGGTAAAAGCACTGATTCATGATCTCGATATACCGACTAAACAGCTGCAAATCACTGTTTCGCTGGACCCCGGAGTGATACTACAAAATCCTGTAGCAAATAAGCCACAACAGGCACAGCCACACGACAAGACATCAGGTAAAAGTAAAGGCCCTACGGCAGGTTCAGAGACCACTCTGTTATATAAAACCAAAGGTCACGAGGTCTCGCCCGGCACCCAATTTATTAAAGTTCTGCAAAATCGATGGTCCATGATTCGAACTGGTCAGTCGATACCGGTCATGAAGCGGACTCGTAACCCGGATGGCACCATTACCGAATCGATTAGTTATCAACAAATCAATCAGGGGTTGCGTATCAAACCACATCTCGCAGACCAGCAAGTCACGCTATACGTGCAACCATTTTATGAAGCCGACAACCCGACAAAGTCGGGGAAAAAACTTTATTACAAACAAGAGAAAGTCGCTACTGCCATGCTGGGAAAATGGTTTGGCCTTGAAGCAACCAGTGGTGTTCCCATACCGGTTGACAGTAACTGGATACAGCAAAACCAGTTTGCCGCCAATCCTATCCCCTTAATCTTTCTTAAAGTCGACATTGCACCTTGATAATATAAACCTGTATAAGTTGCTTCTGCTGTAATACAGCTAACCTGGATTTCAATACAAACATATAACACTATGTCCGAATTTTCTGTTCAGTATCAAATCACTCCAGCTAATCCTGAGGCTCACCTCTTCCGCATAAGCTGTGTCATTAATGAGCCAAATCCAGCTGGGCAACGGCTATCCATGCCGGCCTGGATCCCGGGCAGTTATATGATCCGTGATTTCGCCAGAAATGTTATCCGTCTAAATGCCAAAGCGGATAATCAACCCATAGAGCTGAAAAAGCTCGATAAAAGCACCTGGCAATGTCCCGCCTGCAAAGGTCCGATAACGCTAACGTACGAGGTCTATGCCTGGGACCTGTCAGTACGAACCGCCCACCTTGACACCAGCCACGCGTATTTCAACGGTAGCAGCGTGTTTCTGCAGGTACATGGACAGGAGGACAAAAGATGCAGTATAGACATTCAGCCCCCTGCGGGTGACAACTATGCCAGCTGGCGTGTTGCCACAGCAATGTCACGGCTGAAGGCCGAACTATACGGCTTTGGGCTTTACCAGGCGGAGAATTATGATGAACTGGTCGACCATCCCGTTGAAATGGGAACCTTCACTCTTGGGACATTTGAAGCCGGCGGCATTCCACATGATATTGCTATTACCGGTCAACACCGTGCCGATATGAAACGGCTTTGCGCTGACCTGGAGAAAATTTGTAATACCCACATTGCCCTTTTTGGCGAGTTGCCCGCGATTAAGCGCTATGTCTTTCTGGTCATGGCCGTCGGCGATGGCTATGGCGGGCTGGAACATCGAGCCTCTACCAGTTTATTGTGTAGTCGAAAAGATCTGCCGCTAGAGGGTAACGGTGTGGTGACTGATGATTATCGTACCTTTCTTGGTTTATGCAGCCATGAATACTTCCACACCTGGAATGTAAAACGTATTAAACCTGCAGCATTTACTCCCTATGAATTATCGCGGGAAACATATACGGAACAACTGTGGGCATTTGAAGGAATTACCGCATATTACGATGATCTGGCCCTGGTGCGAAGCGGAATAATTGAACCTTCTTCCTACCTGGAGCTATTGGGTCAAATCATCACCCGGGTCTGGAGGGGCCAGGGGCGCTTTAAACAGAGCGTGGCCGCATCAAGCTTTGACACCTGGACTAAATTCTATAAACAGGATGAGAGTGCGCCCAATACTATCGTGAGTTATTACACCAAGGGGAGTCTGATTGCCCTGGCGCTGGACCTGATAATTCGTCAGACGTCCAACAATCATAAATCCCTGGATGATCTGATGCGTTTGCTATGGCAAGAATATGGAAAACCCGGCAGAGGACTTGCGGAGAAGGAAATTGAAAAATTGCTCAGCGAACTCGCCGGTCAGAATCTGACTGATTTTTTTGCCAACTACCTTTACGGCACACAAGACCCGCCACTTGAAAATCTGTTAAAAACAGTCGGCATTAACTTTCAGTTACGAGCCGCCGGCAGCATGGATGACAAAGGCGGTAAACCCGCTGATAATTCAAATAATAAACCGGTGATTAACCTGGGTGCCCGCGTTGCCGCTGATCCAGCAGGCGCTCTTCTGACCCATGTGTTTGACAATGGACCGGCACAATGCGCCGGCCTGGCTGCGGGCGATATTGTAATAGCACTGGACGGTATACGTAGCAGCAAGGACAATCTTGAAAAAAACATCAGTAGCCATCACATTAATGATGAAGTTACAGTCCATGCCTTTCGACGGGATGAGTTAAAAACATTTACGCTTGTCTTAACAGCGGCACCCCTTGATACGTGTTATTTGGAAATGAATGACTCTGCCGAAATACAAAATATAACAGCCAGGCAACGCTGGTTGAATCAAACACAATGACAAACCAAGATAAGGTGTAAGTTATGACCACGCAAGATCCTGGAAGCAATGACGCTGATTTTGGACAAACCGTCCATTCATCCCTCGTCTCATTGACACAGATAGTCTATATCCTGCAAGCCCTGGGATATCTCACTGGTGTCAGTTATATCGCGGCAGTGATCGTTAATTATGTCAAGATTGATGATGTCAGGGGAACCTGGCTGGAATCCCATTTCCGCTGGCAGATACGCACATTCTGGTACAGCATGCTATGGTATTTGTTGGGTGCGCTGACCTTCTTTATTTTTATTGGCTACCTGCTAATTGTATTCACGACATTCTGGGTAATGTACCGCATCATCAAGGGTTGGGTTCGCTTGTATGACAACAAGCCGATGTATGTCTAACTTTAACTGTACTAATCCAGCCACCACCATAAGTTTAACGCACCATGTCATCTGCCACACTGTTCTCCATTATTGAGTCTCCGCTGCATCCCGATTTTTCGGAGGTTTACCAGCATGCAGGCATTCAGGAAGTGAAATTACGCTCAACCAGAAAAGCAATTAGTGAACTAAAGAAACAAACGCCAGATTATGTCGTTGCTGAGTTTTTCTATGGCTATGGTAATAATTATGCGGGTGTAAACATCAGTAATCTTGATGTCTTCCTTTACAGTCTACAACGTTACGCGCCGCAAGCGCGGGTCATTGTTATGGTGGATAAATCAGAACGGCAATACGTGGATAAACTTCAGGAATTATTCTCACTCCACGCGATACTGCAACACCCTGTCAGCGAGGCACAAATTGAAAAAATCTTAAGCGATAGTTAGCTTGAAATCAGCCTGTCTAAGTTACCTGATAGTAGTGCAGACTGAATAAGTCATCAGCATCGGTCCAGACAGTGACCAGTTCAAATCCAGCCGCCTGGGCGAGCCCGGAAAATTCCTCAACGGTATACTTATAGGAGCTTTCCGTATGAATGGTTTCCGCTTCCTTGAAAATCACCGCCTCATCACCAACCTCTATAATCTGGTTTTCGCGGCTTGCAAGATGCATCTCTATACGACCCATAAGTGGGTTATAAAAGGCCTTGTGCTTGAACGCATTAATATTAAACCGTCCACCCAGTTCATGATTTATGCGAGTCAGGAGATTTAAATTGAATTCAGCAGTCACACCCTGGGCGTCATTGTATGCGGCGTTAAGGATATTATGGTCCTTTTTCAAATCAACACCGATTAACAACCCGCCACCGCTGCCAACCATGTTAGCCATGTTTCGGAGAAAACCTATCGCATCCGCGGGTTCAAAATTCCCAATGCTTGATCCGGGAAAAAATGCCACTTTATGAACTCTCGGAGGACAGAAACGCAGTTTCACTTCAGTTGTAAAATCGACGCAGGTGGCATGCACCTCCAGCCAGGGGTAATCTTCCGACAATTGCTGTGCCGCATTCAGTAAGTGAGCCCGTGAGATATCCATGGGCATATAAGCCGCCGGCTGCAACGCATCCAGCAACAGCCGTACTTTCTGACTACTGCCACTTCCCGGTTCAATTAAAAGGCATTCCTTTCCGATCAGGGCAGCAATCTCATCGGCATGTTCATACAGTAACGCCATTTCGGTTCGGGTTGGATAATATTCAGGCACTTCACAAATGGCATCAAACAATTTAGAGCCGGCTTCATCATAGAAAAACTTTGGTGGAATCAACTTGGGCTTGCGGTGCAAGCCCTGAATTACTTCCGCATAGAAATCGACAGGTTTTGGATGCTCGTCGTAAAACTGGATATCACCGATGGTTTGGGCATTCATGACACATCCTCCGCGAGACGAATGCCGCTGAATTGCCACTGATCCGCCGGATAGAAAAAGTTTCGATAGCTGGCGCGAATATGATTGGCCGGCGTGACGCAAGACCCACCGCGTAACACATACTGGCCGCACATAAACTTGCCGTTATATTCCCCCAGCGCCCCCTTTGGCGCATGAAATCCTGGATATGCGTTGTAGGCACTCAGGGTCCACTCCCACACATCACCGAATAACTGTTGAAGGCCTTCAGTTTCGCTTGCTTGAGGTTGCAGATAGCCCGCGTCCCGCAGGTTACCTTCGACTGAAGTAACTGCCGCGACACTTTCCCACTCCCCTTCGGTAGGCAGGCGCTTGCCGGCCCAATTGGCATAGGCATCGGCTTCAAAATAATTAACATGACAAACCGGGGCGTTCGGATTCAGCAGCTGCATACCACTCAATGTCATCTGCCACCATTCGCCATCTCGCTGTTCCCAGTACAAGGGTTTATTAAACCGCCGATCCTTAATGGCTTTCCAGCCTTCTGATAACCACAGTTCCGGTCGGTCGTAACCTGCATCTTCCATAAATGCCAGGTATTCGGCATTGGTAATCAGCCGTGATGCCAGATTAAAAGGCTGTAAATACACTTTATGGCGCGGGAATTCATTGTCATAGGCAAAACTTTCACCGGTCGCACCGATCTCAATCAAACCACCGGGTTGTTCTATCCATTGCAGTGAGGCCGCAGTCGCAGAAGATTGTGGTAGATCGCGGTAAACGGGACGCAACGGGTTAGAAGCGAAGATATGCTTGATATCAGTCAGCAACAATTCCTGGTGTTGTTGTTCATGATTCATTCCGATTACTGTCCGTGTTTCTATGTCAGTCCAGTCTGAATGATCTGTCTGCCCCAATAACTGCTGCATGGCCTCATTCACATGCGTACGATAGCTCCGGATATCCTTAACCGTCGGCCGCGACAGAAACCCTCGCTGAGGACGTGGATGGTATTCACCGACCTGATCATAATAGGAATTAAATAACCGTACATAATCAGGGTGAAATTCACGATAACCCTTGAGATAAGGCTTGAGCAGGAAAGTCTCAAAAAACCAGCTGGTATGGGCCAGGTGCCACTTGGGCGGACTGACATCCGGCATGGTCTGGATACCGTAATCTTCTATTTCAAGCGGCTCACAGAGTGCTTCCGATGCCTCGCGAATCGCTTGATAACCCTCAATCAGGGTTGTTGGGGATGAACTGTGATCGTCAGTAGCGCGCTGTACTATCTCCGCGGTTCTGCTCATGGTCTATCCTTAATTATCTGCGTGAAGTGAAATTCAAACACTTCCTGACAGTTATAGCAAAGCAAATTGACAACTGCACGAACAAGCCCACAAATTGGTCACTGATATGAAAGCGAGCTGGAACAACCAAATTATTGCTGACAGTGATGACTGGATTGAGCTGGAAGGTAATATTTATTTCCCATTATCCAGCGTAAAACAGCAATATCTGGTCCCGAGCGCAACCACGACGGTTTGTCCCTGGAAAGGCATAGCCCATTATCATGATGTAGTGGTAGGCGACAATACGAATAAAGATGCCGCCTGGTATTATCCCGAACCCAAGGCGGCGGCGGAGAATATCAAGAATTATGTGGCATTCTGGCGGGGAATCGAGGTCATGGACTAACCGGCCAGCAGCTCATCCAATTCGTCCATCATATCCAGCTCGGACAGATCATCAAATCCACCAACATGCTTTTTACCGATATAGATCTGCGGCACGGTATTACGACCGGTACGCTTGATCATTTCTTTTAATTTTCCACGATCCTCATCAACGCGAATTTTTTTAATCTTGACACCCTTACTTTTCAGGAGTCTCTCAGCCCGCTGGCAATAGGGGCAGACATCGGTGCAATACATAACAACTTCAGGCATGAATAACGACCTCTTTGAAATAGTTCGAATTAATCCTGTTGCAGATAACGCATACTGGTAATTTCCAGGGTACTGAATCGATCCTCGAGCCAGCGGCATATTTGGTGGCGTGCCAGTTTAATGGCGGCATCCTGATTATTTTCGTGACGACGAATGGAAGACGCAACCAGATTGACCCTGACCTGATCCGGAGTGAAATGCACGGCCAGATCGTGCAAGGCATTACTACAACCGGGTCGAATGCCTGGCATGGTGTAGGCCACCGTCTGTACCGATTCGAACTTCAGGTTTGAGAATACGGCACGCAAACGAGTCCTTAACTCTTCCCTCACCAGACCACATACCAGCCAGGAGATACTTTCTTCCGCTTTCAGCAACTCCGGATCGATTGTCTCGATAGTCCGAAAATATTCAAGCGCAGGGTAATACCCCAGACGCTCATGTTGCACATAAGCGGCCACCTGACGTGCCAGTTCCTCACCCACAACATAGGGTGAAGCCGCCGAGTGTTGTTCGATTGCATCAGCAGGGACCTTGACCTGCAGCGAAACCGCGACTCGCGTCAGGTTCAGTTGATTCATCTGCGCTCACCACTTAAAGCCATTAGCATATCCAGGATCGGGCCGGAGACCGGTTCCAGTTTACGGCGCATCACCGTACCAATGGCATCAGTCTGGGCGAAGACAGGATTTACCAGATGTACCCCGCACCAGGAAAGGGCCAACATGGCCTGTAACAGTGCCTCGGATTCGGGTGCCCGCTCGAGCACCTCATTGATTGCCGGCACGGCTTTTTCTGTGCAAGATTGATTTGCCTGCTCCACGAGTTCGCTCATCTCCGAACTCGCCGGTCTGGCTGGGCAGACAGTCGCAAAATAGCTTTCAATAGCTTCCAGCAACGCCACCACGACATCCTGGTTGGCCGGTTTCTTTATCACCGTCGCCGCGGTTCTGATATACGCCTGGCCGGCGGGACTCAGCACTCGCAGTAGTTGCCGTGCCACCGGCTGTCCGGCGGCATCCAGCTCGGCCAGTTTGATTTTGAGATTTTCATACTCGGGATGGGCTGAAGTTTGTTCCGGCAAATCATCCGGTAACATCTTAAGAAACCCGACATAAAAGGCATTCTTGCGTTGTCCCCGGCTCCAGAGACTATTGCGGGTCGCCTCATCAATCAGTTCCCCTTGCAGGACCAACTGTACTGACTCCAGCATGTTCCTGGGATCTTCTTCAAAGGGCAGAAACTCAACCAGGAAACCGGCCAGGGTTTTGCCCATTTCACCCTGCACCACACTCTGTTTTTCCAGCATACAACGTGCATTAACTGAATTCTGCATTGCCCACCATGCGCGCCGTGCCAGTTCATCGGTCAGTCCCGCGGCATGCACCACCGCAACCACGGCTTCCGGCTCACCCAGTTTCAGTAATCGATCCAGGTTATCATCCTTGGCTTGCCCCATACGGGTCCAACGCCGCAGGAAGATGGGATAACCGCCGGGTGAGCCCAGCACATGACTGGATATGACTTCCTTGACCTTCTTGATGTACTGCTCATCCCGGCAATTCGGATTGAGAGGTATCTGGGCTTCGCCGCGCGCTGACAGGCCATAGACGATCATCTTTGAGTCGTCGATCCGAATCGCTTCGACATCCTGATGCAACAAAACATTCAGGCGTAAACTGTCTTCGTTAGAAAGATCCATAGTCCTTTAATTCAATTGAATACGTTGTCCCCAGGGCACCGGGTTTTTGCCCTTTATCAACCAAATGACGTCAAACTCCGGAACTTGATCCGGGAATGCGCCCTCAGCGTCCGTAAAATAAACCAGCAGATCCGGGCTGCGATCCAGCTGTTCGGCCCATGTGAAGATGGGTTTAAACGACGTCCCGCCCCCGCCCTGCATGTCACGAGGCTTACTGAATTCCTCCCAGGGCTCATACACCCACGGCCCCGCACTGGCCAGTTCCGAGTCACAGGCATGCAAAGTGATGTGGGCCCGCATCTGGCCCTTGATGGCGTCCACCTCGGAAATGAATTCCTGTATTTCCGCATCGGAAATTGAGCCACTGGTATCCAGGGCAATCACCACTTGAAGTTGGGCACTGCGCAGGCTGGGATAGATGGCCGGATCACCACGACGGCTTGAGGGACGGGTGTAGCTGTAGTCATCCCGCGCCACGGTGGTCATGTAGCGCGCCAGCAGATTGCGCCACGGCAACTCCGGTTGCAGCAGGAAATCCACCATCCGCGCCATGTCGGCGCCCAACTTGCCCGCTTGCATCGCCGTCTGCGCGGCCCCCGCCATGCGCTGCTTCCATTGGATACTAAGCGCTTCACGCTCGTTATGACTCAAGGGAGGTGGCTGTGGGGCGCCCTGGCGGTTTTCATCCGCTTCCGCCTGCTGCGACTGCCCTTTGCCTTGATCGCTGTCCTTGTCTTTCTGCTGTGGCTGGTCTTGGGGTTGCTGTCCGCCCTGGCCTTTGTTTTGCTGCTGCTCGTCCCGGTCTTCGCTCTCGCCCTCATTCGGCTGGTCTTTGGGTTTGGGTGACTCTTTCTGTGGCGGCAGATTACCCTGGGGGCTTTCGCCGCTGGAATCTTCCTGATCATAGACATGCTGATCCATGGGTTCCCTGGATTCGAACTCGTCTAACAGCGGATAGATCTCTTCCGCCGTCATACCCTCGTAACTCCGTTCAATCAGGGCATTGGGTGGTGGCTTCAGCCCGTCCTTGACCAATAGCGGATTAATCGCGAAGTCACAGGCCAGATCCCAACGGTGTTTGATGCGATGCTGTCGCCGGGCAAAGTGAGATAATGCACAGTGCAGCGCTTCATGGGCCAGCACGAACTGCGCCTGCTCCAGACTGAGATCCTGAATGTATTCCGGGTTGTAATAAAACGTCTTGGCATCCGTGGCTGTGGTTTTACACCAGTTAGGATCAGCCGCCAGCATTGGCAAGCGCAGCACCAACGCGCCCAGGAAGGGTTTATCAATAATCAGACGGGTACGTGCCGCACTGAGTTTGGTTTCGATGTCGCTGATAGCCATAGCCGGAACCGCAGCGTAATGAAGCTTACGAGTACAACATGATATCGGCTACCGCATTAGACCAGGCGGCGAATTGCGGCACCGAAAATATATCCTGTCCAATCGCACGGTGCATATCGGACACCAACATAACGCCCATTTCCTTTTGTGGAAACACGCCTGCGTAATCCAGGATGTGGCCGTGGATGGTCTGGGCCTCAGTCGTATCCTTGGCACGAATCGCGTGCCCTACCAGGGAGGCGGCCACCGCATATTGCAGATCGATTTCCTTTGGCGCCGGCACTTTCTCACCACGAATAATGGCATTGATATCCGGTAACTGATCCAGGTTGGCGACAAAGGCATTCAATTCGATGCCGGCGGCTGGCCCGACGCAGGCCTGCATGGCACCCAGGCGCAGGTCATTACTGTGTTCAAACTTTTGCAGTGCCCGATGGGCAAACTCCCAGGAACGTGGCGACGGAAAAGCGACCGGGTTATGGGCCGGATCGAATTCAAACAGCAATTCCGGTCGAAACCGGACAAAGGCAATAATGCGATCGTCGATACCGTTGCGATAGGCCCAGGCAACCCAATCGTCCAGGTTCACCTCGAACTCAAAATGGGAGAAGCGGTTGGCCAGCGGTGACGGCATGGTATAGGTCACACCACGGTCACCCTGGCGGTTACCGGCAGCAAAAATCGCCCAACCATCGGGAATACGGTATTCCCCCAGGCGGCGATCCAGGATCAACTGATAGGCCGCGGCTGACACACTGGGGGGGGCAGAGGTGATCTCATCCAGAAACAGGATGCCTTCAGGACCATGCCGTTTGGCATCCGGTAACATCGCCGGAACGGCCCACTCGACAATTTCACCATTGCGAAAAGGTATGCCGCGCAGATCACTCGGCTCCATCTGGGACAAACGGATATCAATCAACGGCACGCCATGTCTTGCCGCCACCTCGGAGATCATTTGGGATTTACCCACCCCGGGAGGCCCCCAGAGCATCACCGGCGTGTGGTGACCTTCACTGGTACTGGTAAATTCCGTATCAAGAACGGTAATCAAATGAGCGGGACGCATAAAAAGCTCTTTAACATATTTGGTGACCAACAAAGGTTGGCTGAAAATTTTCCTGGCGCTTTACCGGGATTGCAGCAATGTGCGAGAAAACGGAGTTTACACGAAAAGTAAACCCGCAATTCGAACGCTTTTGTAACGCGCTCAGTAAAGTTTACAGGGGAAGTGTCAGAAACCGGCTTTGGCGTACCACTTCTTTGCCTCTTCCGCATCCTGCTCGACGCCGTTACCCTGCTCATACATCATCGCCAGCGTCGTCTGTGAGCCCGCCAGGCCCTGCTCCGCAGCCAGGCGGAACCATTTCACCGCTTCGGCGGGATCCTTCTCCACGCACTCACCTTCCATGTACATGAAGCCCATTCCATGTTGTGCCAGGGCATGACCCTGCTCGGCGGCGGCCAGCATCCATTTGACGGCGGCGGCATCATTTTGCGCGACTCCCAGACCATTCTGGTACATGATCGCCAATCGATGCTGAGCTTCAGCATCACCCTGATCCGCATATGGACTCAGCAATTGCAGGGCGCGTGAAAATTCCTTGGCTTCAAATGCCGCCATGGCACTGGCAAAATCCATCGTTTCGTTGTTTACAGACATTCTGTTCTCCGGCACTGTCATTCAATCAAGCTCGCTAGTATATCCTGAAATACATAACCTACGCACTAACTAGGTTATTATTGATATCGAGCTATAAAACCTCTCGTCATCCCCCTCTATAGGGATATACAGGCTGATTAAAAGCCTGCGTATACTGCCGAGTTTCAAATTTTACCTTATCGTTTATACGGATAAGACACACCATGAGTCAATCAGACGTCACTCTAGTCATGCGCAAAGCCATTCATAAGGTGGCAATCAGGCTGGACTACACCCCCTGGCTAGCGCGGCTGATAAAGTTCGACAGCTACTGGACTCTGGTAAAACCCATGCGCAGTTCACTGCCCTGATCGGCTGAACCGGGATTTGAATCGTTTTTTATTAACTGGGATAATTGTCTGATTGACAGAGGAGACACTGATGAACCAAGAATATTATGATGCTGTAACCAAAATGGAAGAAATGGGCGTAAACGCAGAGTACATCCAGGGCTGGCAGGGCGGCTACGTCCTCAACCCGCTGCGCGAAGAACAGCGCCTGAACGAAGCCTATGAAGCCGGTTATGAAGACGGTAAGGCTCGTACCACTGAGAACTTCGGTAACTGGACTAAATAAGTCCTTTACTGACAGGGTATTAAAAAAGCGGAATCGAGGTATCGATTCCGCTTTTTTACTTTAAGATGGCGTATTAAGTCCTTGTTACATAAATAAATTAGGGGTCGCTCGTTTGAGGTGCCTTAAGACCTCAGGGACTTCGATATCCATCACCTGGGAGCTCGTCCATTTCTGATCTTCGCCACTAAAACACAGCTTCACCCGATCACCGAAAAAACGCTTCATGCCGAAACTCGGCCCCTCTTCATCTGAGTAGTCAAACTCCGCATAGTCCTCCATACGCTGATTCAGAAGCTCGATAAACGCCTGTCGATATTCACCCGGCCCAATCACATCCCGTTTGTTGTCTTCCATATGCTTGGCGCACTTTTGTGCCAATTCGGTCATAAAGCGAACCCGTTGCGCCTCATCGAAGCGTTCAATCGTCATTCGATCTGAAACATGAATAGCAAATGCCAGAAATTCGGCGATAATATCCAGGCGATGCTCTTGAGATTCTGTCTGGAAGTCGGCGTTTTCCATGCTCAACACCCCGTTGGTGGCAATACGCCAGATAATAAATGCCAGTGCACCGGCAATGTCTTCTACCGAATGGGTCTTGCCCTTCTTGTTCCAGCGGCTTTTTACGCGCACAGTACAACCTCGTGTTAATTTAAAAAACCCGCGCAGTCATCGCGGGATTAGTTTTCGAATTCGCGATATTACTAAAACTATGTAACAGATGGGGAATGAATCCGATCAAATCTGGTAATTGCCTGGACTATTCTGTAGTATTTTACTAAGTTATTTCGTCGTAATACAAGCTGTGAAGTCATAACCATGTCCGTTTCAATCAAAGAATGCGCCTTGCCCGCATTACGCCAGACCGTACAGCAAAACTGCCACATTGCTGACGCCCTTTATGCCGGTGATTACACCTTGTGCATCTATTTGTTGAAAATGCGTGAATTCTATCGCTGGGAAAGCGGTCTGCCTTATAACAGCACGCTGGAAAACAGCTCAGTGGGTGAGTGGCTGCGGGAACGTGAACAGCTATGGGACAGCCTTGAAAACAATCAGTTTGAATCAGTCAAGATCGATGACACCGAGTTTGACCCATTTGATACCAAGGGGATAAATTCCGCCCTGAAACCCTACAAGCTGGTCTATAGCGGCGGTCTTGGACTCAAGACCAAGCCCCATTTTTTCCTCGGTAAGCTCCATAACCGACAAGATGTGGATGATTATACGGTCTATATCTCCAGCAATGAGTATGCCCGCGATCTCACGGCCCCACCCGCCATGGCGCTGGGACAAACCATTTTCATCCGGCGCGAATCCTTGAAACGCATGTTGTGGGAAAAACTGGAAGAATGGCGCTGGAACCGGCCCGCTAATGCCATGGCACGTGCCATTGAACACTATGAGTTCAACGCCGATGTCGATACGGCACTGGACGCTATGACGGAAAACGAACTCAACAGTGTCCTGCTACATGAAATCGGTGAAGTTGAGGCCGGTAAATGGCTGGGTGAAGAATGGGAACAGCTGCTTGCCGCATTACCGCGCTCCAAAGCGGAAATCATGCTGCGTGCTCTACGTGATCACCTGGCCGATGCCCTCTCCACCTTGCCGGCCTTGTTGGAGCAGGAGCAGACAGCATCATTACATTTCTATTTTGCCAACCTTAATAGCATGCGCAAACACATGTACCCTTCCCTGCTCTCCGCCTATCAACAATGGCATGAGAATGGCAAACTGAAACCGCTGAGTCGGCAGGTTCAGCAGGGTCGTGATCACTGGCAATCGCAGGCCGAGAACGTGCTTGAGCTTTATCGCCAACGAGGCCCCGAAGCACGTGAAGCCATCGAGTCCTTGCTTGAGAACTCCCTGCTGTAAGACAATACCAGTTCCTTTCTTCCGTTTTTACAGGCAGTCGCATGCATCAGGCCAATCAGAAACCCGTGCCGTTAAAAAGCATTCGGGAAGTCAAACCCAACACTTTTATTTTTGAACAGTCTCACGCGCTGAGCCCGGAATTGTGTGCGGATATGATTGCGCGATTCGAAGCGCACACGGATGAACAATATCAAGGCCGCATTGGTCAAACCATCAGCGAGGAACGCACCGTCAAGAAGACTACCGATTTAGTGGTCAGCGGTAAAGAACACTGGAAAGATGTCGATCGGGCACTGTTTACCTCTTTGGGTAAAGCTATTCTGGAGTTCCGTGAATCCTTTCCTTACTTCAAAGGGCCCTTTAAGGACATGGGTTACAACCTGCAGCGTTATCAGCCGAATGAGTTTTATCACTGGCATATCGATGGCGGCAGCCACGAATTCAGCCAGCGACAGTTAGTGGCCATCTGGTATCTGAACGATGTTCCTTCGCCCGGCGGTGAAACCGAGTTTCTTTACCAGGACATTAAAATTAAACCTGAAGCGGGTAAGCTGGTGTTGTTCCCGCCTTTCTGGACCCATGAGCATCGTGCCTGCACGGTCGAGAAAGGGATCAAATATATCGCCACCACCTGGGTAGTCTTTGCTTAAACTCAGGGAACCCCAGTGCGACCAGGCTGACGCAAAAATCAGTTTTGCCGGATTATCTGCAGGAAGAAAGTCCTGGCTACGCCGGATATTAGCGATGGGATATGAAAGTAATTTGTCGATACCCGTATCTAAAC
>CBDUOW010000002.1:0-34959 GCA_965368945.1 uncultured Gammaproteobacteria bacterium | reverse complement strand
TCAGTTCGTTTTTGATGTTATGCACGATGGCGGTCACCATGGATTCGATCATGTAACCGGTTTTGGGAGCGCCCGTGGGAACCGGGGTGACTTCCACCGGCGGGATTGCGATACACACTCCCGCGGCGAAAATATTTGCATACTTGGGGCTGCGCTGGTGCTCGTCGACGATGACAAAGCCACGTGGATTACACAAGCCTTCTACACTGGCGACTGCATCCACTCCCTTAAAGGCGGGTAGCAGCATGGAATGTTTGAATTCCAGTTCATGCTGTTTGATGACTTCGCCATTGTCATTGTGTTCATCCACGAACATTTTACCGGGCTCTACTTTGCTGACCTTGGCATTGGTGATCCATTTAATATGTCGATGGCGTAGTTCGGATTCGAGCATACCTCTGGAATCACCCACACCGCCCAGGCCCAGGTGACCCACATAGGGTTCACTGGTCACAAATGTCATCGGTACGCGATCCCGCATACGTTTACGTCGCAGGGCGGTATCCAGGATAGCGGCATATTCATAGGCCGGGCCGAAACAACTGGCCCCCTGAACCGCGCCGACAATGACATGCCCCGGATCCTCGAGCAGTTTGAGAAATTCTGCATGAGTTTTCTCGGCATGATCGACGGTACATATCGACTGGGTAAAGCCATCCACGGGTCCGCTGCCCGGTACTTCTTCAAATGCCAGGCGCGGGCCGGTGGTGATGAGCAGGTAATCGTAGTCGACAGTGTCACCATTTTTCAGGATGAGCTGGTTTTTTTCCGGAGCAAGTTTTTCAACAAACTGTGCAATAAAATTGATGCCTTTCTTTCTTAAATAAGGCTCAAGTTCGAAGGTGATCTGATCACGCGTGCGCCAACCTACGGCAATCCAGGGATTGGACGGCACGAATTGAAAGAAATCATTGGCATTCACCAGGGTGATCTGGTGTTTTTTATCCAGGGCCGCGCGTAAATCATACGTGGCCGGTAAACCGCCGAGCCCGGCACCCAGAACGACGATGTGTGACATGGTGATATTTCCTCATCCAACAACATTAACTAATAAAATAATAATTATTATTGCCAGGCAGGGTATGTAACTTATCCGCATCGAAAAACTATATATAACACCACTTATGAGTGGCCTCATTGACTTAAATCAATGAGGCGATATAAAGCGTTATGACCTACGTAGAACTACTTAGAGAAGTTATAAATAAACTGAAGTGAGTTTAATAAAGGATATGCACAGGGATGCAACACATTAATACTTTATTATTTATATGTTAGTTTACTGACAGGGCAAGTTACATTAGGCATTAAACATTTTTGGCTGAATCAGATCAGCCGGCGTGTCCACATCCAGCAGAATGCCCGGATCGTTCACATCAAGGTAGTGCAATTGTGCCTTGTGTTGTTTCAGTACTGAACGGGCTCCCGTATCACCCTGTAAATTCATTAAGGTCTCACGGTACTCACGGCCGAACCCGACAGGATGACCGCGTAGATTTTGATAACGGGGTGCGACCAGCGATTGTTCATGACCCAAGGCGGTAATTATCCTGCTGATGGTGGTTGGTTGTATCCAGGGCATGTCAGCCAAACCAATGATCCAGCCATCCGCTTCGGCGCATGCACTGACGCCACAGGCCAGACTGTTACCCATGCCTGCCATGGCTGCAGGGTTAATCGTGATTTGTACGGCTTCATCTTTCAGTGCCTCTGCCAGAGCATCATGCTCTGGTGGTACGACTACCATCACCGATTCAAGCGCGGTTAGCATGGTGCGCACGGCCTGGGTGATCATGGGCAGTCCGTTGGAGAGGGGCTGCAGCAGCTTATCGGTGTGACCAAAACGTTGGCTCTGGCCGGCGGCGAGCAGGATGCCGCAGATCGTCCGCGGTATTTGTTGCTCAGTTTTATCTTGCTGCATTGTCAGGTAAGCCGAATCGGTAGGCTGCGGACCGGCTTGCCGGTGGCGGCAAACACGGCATTGGCCACGGCCGGGGCAATGGGCGGGGTGCCCGGTTCACCAACCCCGCCGGGATCTTCCGTGCTGGCCACGAGATGGACCTCGATCTCGGGACAGTCCTCAAGCGTTAGCAAGGGATAGTCATCAAAGTTGCTTTGCTGGGCGCGACCCTTATTAATGCTGATCTCGCCATGCAGAGCCGCGGTGAGGCCATAAATAATACCGCTTTCCATTTGCGCCACAATCGTATCGGGATTCACGGTCATGCCACAGTCGATGGCGCAGACCACGCGATGTACCCGTACCCGACCGCGATCAATCGAGACCTCGACGACCTGCGCGGCATAACTGCCGAACGACGAAGCGACAGCAATGCCACGGTAACGGCCCGCAGGCGCCGGGGTACCCCAGCCGGCTTTGCGGGTTGCCAGCTCCAGTACACCGAGGTAACGGGGTTGATCGCGTAACAATTCGCGGCGCAACTGGTAGGGATCTTTTCCTGCAGCAGCAGCGACTTCATCCAGAAAGCATTCCGTGATATAGGCGTTCTGGGAACTGGCGACCGAACGCCAGTAACCCACGGGGACGGCGGTATTCACCCGCGCATAGCTGACCTGAATGTTGGGAATGGCATAGGGCAAGTGCAGGGCGCCTTCGGTGGCGCTCCAGTCACTACCGTTGTCTTCCCGTCCCCTGGCATCCCGGTTGGATATGGAAGGTCCGGCGATGCGATGCCGCCAGGCAGTAGGCAGTCCCTGATCATCCAGGGCCGCAGTGAGACGGTTGTAGGTGGCCGGGCGGTAATAATCGTGCTGGATGTCGTCTTCCCGCGTCCAGATTACCTTGACCGGCGCGCCCATCGCTTTGGAGCTTTCAATGGCATCGGTAACGAAGTCCTGTTCCGAGCGGCGCCCGAACCCCCCGCCCAGGAACGTGGTATGCACCCGGACTTTCTCGGCGGGCAGGCCGGTGAGCTGCATCGCGGTATTGTGGGTGCGGGTCTGGCCCTGGGTCCCGACCCAGACATCGCACTCATCCTCGCGCACATGGGCGGTGCAGTTCATGGGCTCCATGCAGGCATGGGCCAGATAGGGCACTTGATACACGGCGTCGATGGATTTGCTTGCGCTTTTGATGGCTTCGTTGACGTTGCCGTCGTCCCGCCCGAGAGTACCTTTGTCCACCACCTCGGCAAAGCGCTGGGTGATGGCGGCCGAACTGAGTTCTGCATTGGGGCCATAGTCCCATTCAACCTTAAGCGCATCGCGCCCTTGCTTGGCGGCCCAGAAATGATCCGCGATCACGGCCAGTCCGGTTTTGATGGCGATCACCTCGCGTACACCTTCGATCGCCTTGGCCTGGGTGGCATCGAAGCGTTTTAATTTCCCACCATAGACCGGGCAGCGGACCACCATGGCGGTGAGCAGGCCGGGCATTTGAATGTCGATACCAAACTCCGCACTGCCATCTACCTTGGCCGGGCCATCCAGGCGTGGCTGGGATTTGCCGAGGAGTTTGAACTCCTCCGGTTCCTTGAGAAAAGCAGTGTCCGGCACCGGCAGGGTCGCGGCCAGGGTTGCCAGTTCGCCGTAACTCAGGCGATCCCCCGTGGCGATTTGAATGACGTAACCGCTATTGGTGTCGCAATCCTGGGCGGTCACACCCCAGATCTGGGCGGCGGCACCCAGCAGTAACTCACGGGCGACGGCACCGGCCTCACGCAATGGGTTCCAGTAGCCACGAATGGCGGTACTGCCGCCGGTCTGTTGGCGGCCAAAGATGGGATTGGCAAAGGCCGGATTAACCGGCGCGAATTCAGCCTCGACCTTGCTCCAGTCAGCATCCAGTTCTTCTGCAATTAACATTGGCAGGGAGGTCATCACGCCCTGGCCCATTTCCGAGCCGGCGACACGGATGCGAATGCTGTCGTCCGGTGCAATGGTGAGCCAGACATTGGGATTAAAGTCGGAAGTCGTTGGTGTCGGTGTTGGCGGGACCGCGTCAGGGGCGGTGGTTGCCGGTTTCTCTTCACAGCCGCCCAGATGAATGCCGATTAACAGGCCGCCACCTACTGCCCCCGTAATCTTGAGAAATTCCCTTCGGCTAAGTTTCAGATGTGGCATCTTAGCCCTCCCTGGCTGCGATTGCGGCAGCGCGTTTAATGGCTTTGCGAATGCGGGGATAGGTGCCGCAACGACATAGCACCCCGGCCATGGCTGTGTCGATATCCGCCTCGGTGGGGTTCGGCTTCTGGCTTAACAAGGCGACCGCCGCCATGATCTGACCGGATTGGCAGTAGCCGCATTGCGGCACCTGCTCCTCCAGCCATGCTTGTTGCACCGGGTGACTGCGATCATTGGAGAGGCCTTCAATGGTCATAATGGCGTTACCGCTGACGGTGGACACCGGGGTCACGCAACTGCGCACGGGTTTACCGTCGACCAGTACAGTACAGGCGCCACAGGCCGAAATGCCACAGCTGTATTTGGTACCCGTCAGCCCCAACAAATCGCGTAAGGCCCATAACAGCGGCATGGCCGGGTCGGCCTCGATCTCGTGTTCCTTACCGTTTATCTGCAGCTTGACCATCGCTGACTCCTTTAGCGGTGAATGAGCAGAGGGATGTGCACATGGATAACAAATAAGCGAGACAGTGTCCAGTTGTACCTTGCGACAGGGTGATTATGCTTAACACCCGGGGCAACCGATAATTTTACGAATATAAAAGTTTCATAATGTTTTAATGTTAATAAAGAGGGTTTCCCTTCTAGTTACCAAGGGTATATATTTGGCAATGTACAAAATAAAAATAATTAATGCATAAGTATCTATAAGCTTGTGCAAGAAAGAGACGATCGGTCCACCGATCGCGGCAAGGAGAGATGTATGGCTCAGATCGAATCCGAAGAGGACGCGTTACCGTTTGTCGCACCGTGTCGACAAGTGAATATCACTGATCCAGTTCAGTGGTTTAAATTAGGTTGGCAGGATTTCAAGCGTGCGCCCCGCGTTAGTCTCACTTACGGGTTTGCACTGGTTATTCTCAGTTATGCAGTGGCCTACCTTACCTGGGACCTGGGCGGTTTTGTGCTGATATTTGGCCTGTTGTCCGGTTTTGTCTTTATCGGTCCGGTGCTGGCGCTGGGTTTATATTCAATCAGTTGTCAGTTACAAGCGGGCATGCAACCCCGGATTGGTTATTGCCTACGCCAGGGTCGGCGCCATCTGGGTAATGAATTGATCTATTCCGTTATTTTGTTGGTGATTTTCCTGTTATGGGCGCGTGCCGCTTCCATGATCCATGTGTTCTTTCCCATGGAAGCCAAACCCCAGTTGGCCGATTTGGCGGTATTTCTATTCATCGGCACCTTGGTGGGTAGCATGTTCACGGCTATTGTTTTCACTGCCAGTGCCTTCTCTTTGCCAATGATGCTGGATCGTAAAGTTGATACCATTACCGCGGTGATCACCAGCATTAATGCTGTATTGCGCAACAAGGGTCCGATGTTGGTCTGGGGGTTGATCATAGTATTCTCGCTGGGCATCAGTTTTGTCACGGCCTTTCTGGGTCTGGCGATCCTGATGCCGATATTGGGTTACATGACCTGGCACGCCTACCAGGCAACCATCAAGGCAGAGGCCTGGCCCGAACACAATAAAGTTCCGTCTGACTAATTTTATCCATGCGTTTTATACGGCCACATGGGTAGATGTGGCCTTTTTATTTGCGGGCGCGAAAAATGACGTGCGAGTCGTATAGAGGGATGCTATAAAACAAAGAAGTCATACACAGCAATTCGAATTATCCCGGTTGAAACACCTTAACCTGATGAGGTCTTAATGCGAGTCGCCCTGTTTGCAACCTGCCTGGTTGATCTGGTTCGACCCTCGGTGGGGTTTGCTGCCGTAAAACTGCTAGAGCAAGCCGGTTGCGAAGTCGTGGTCCCGCCAACGCAGACCTGTTGCGGGCAACCGGCTTACAATAACGGCGACAAGCAGACCGCCATCCGTCTGGCCAAACAGGTAGTCGATTCCTTTTATATATACGATTACATCGTTGCGCCATCCGGTTCCTGTGGCGGCATGCTCAAGATCCATTATCCTGAATTACTAAAAGATGATTCGGACTATGCCGGTAAAGCCGCTGATTTGGCCGGTCGCTGTTATGAATTGACCAGCTTCCTGGTGGATGTGCTCAAGTTTGAATCCCTTGATGCCGCCTACGACGGCCAACTTACTTATCATGATTCCTGTTCCAGCCTGCGCGAGCTGGGTATTAAACACCAACCACGTAATCTGCTTAAGAGTCTCAATGGTTGCCAACTGAATGAAATGGCCGACACGGAAAGTTGTTGCGGATTTGGCGGCACCTTCTGCGTTAAGTACTCAGCCATCTCCACCCGCATGGTGGATGACAAAGTGAATAATATAAAAGAGAGTGGGGCGGATACCCTGGTGGCGGCTGATCTGGGTTGCCTGTTAAATATCGCCGGCCGAATCAAACGACTCGGCTTGCCCATCAAGGTATTTCATGTGGCCGAGGTTCTGGCCGAAATGGCGGAAGGACCCGGAATTGGTGAGGATGAATCCAGGTGAAATCATCTTCACTGAAGTTTCGTGCCAATGCTGAACACGCCTTACTGGATACGCAACTGCAACGTGCACTGGATATGGCCGGCAGCGGGTTTATCGACAAACGTCGTGCGGCCATGGACGTACTCCCGGAGTTTGAACAACTGCGCCACACGGCGCGGGAAATAAAAGAACATACCCTGGCCCACCTGGGTGAGTATCTCCTGCGGTTTGAACAACAAGTGCTGGATAACGGCGGGCAGGTGCATTGGGCCAGTACGCCGAAGCAGGCAACGGACATTATTGTCGGTCTGTGTCGGGATGCCAATGCCAAAAAGGTGACCAAGGGTAAAACCATGGTGGGGGAAGAGGTTGGCCTGAATGAAGCACTGCAACAGGCCGGTATCTCGCCTGTCGAAACGGATCTCGGCGAATACATTATTCAACTTGCCGAAGAACCACCCAGTCATATTATTGCCCCGGCAATTCACAAAACCCGTGAACAGATCGGCGAACTTTTCAAACAGCATCACGCCCGCTATGGTCTCACCCAACCCCTGGAAACGGTTCCCGCCATCGTCAATGAAGCGCGCCAGGTATTGCGCGAGGAATTCATTCAGGCGGACGCGGGGATTACCGGCGCCAACCTGTTGATTGCGGAAACCGGTTCTACGGTCCTGGTGACAAATGAAGGCAATGGCGATCTCACGGCAAGTTTACCGCGGATGCATATTGTCATCGCCAGTATCGAAAAAGTCGTACCCACCCTGGAAGATGCGACGGTGATTTTACGCTTGTTGGCCAGAAGTGCGACCGGGCAGGAAATTACCAGTTACACCAGTTTCTTTACCGGGCCCAAACGTGAGACGGATCAGGACGGGCCGGAACAGTTCCATGTGGTATTGGTGGATAATGGACGAACCGAAATGCTGGGCGATGAATTCCATCCCATGCTGCGTTGCATCCATTGTGGTGCCTGTTTGAATCATTGTCCGGTGTACGGTGCCATTGGAGGTCATGCCTACGGTTGGGTTTATCCCGGTCCCATGGGCGCGGTGCTAACCCCGTTGATGATCGGCCTGCCACAGGCGCCGGATTTACCCCAGGCCTCTACCTTATGTGGCCGTTGTGCCGAAGTCTGTCCCATGTCGATCCCGTTGCCTGATCTGCTGCGCCAACATCGTTTCAAGCTCAATGAACAGCACGCTGTTAAAATCAAGCCACGCATGGCTCTGGCCGGCTGGGGTTTCCTGGCTGTCAGGCCCGGACTCTATCGCTGGGCCATGAATTGGATGACCCGCCTGTTGCACCGGGCTTCGCGTGGACGAGGCCGGTTACATAAAGTGCCGTTTGCCGGTGGCTGGACCCAAAGCCGCGATCTGCCGGCACCACAAGGGGAGACCTTTATTGCCGCCTGGCAACGCCAACACGCCAAAAGGAAAGCGGACAATGAATAACGCCCGCGAAAGTATCCTTGCCAGGATTCGGCACACCCTGCATGGTGATGACAAGCCATACACGGATGAGGCAGTGGTGCAGCAATTACGTCAGCCGTCATGCGGCCCTCAACCCAACTGGCAGGAAGACGATGTCAGTCGCTTTATCAGCAAACTCGAAAGCGTTGCGGGCAGCATCAGTCGTATATCGTCCGCGGATGAAGTGGTACCCGCCATTGCCGCTTACCTGCACCAGCATGAGATCCCTTTGAAACTGGTGACCGCCAGCTCGAATCTGTTAAACAAACTTGCCTGGTCAGGTGATTTCACGGTGGAACAGCGCAAGGCGACGGGCACGGACATTACCGTCGTGACGGAAGCTTATGCCGGTGTAGCGGAAACCGGCAGCCTGGTTTTATTGTCCGGTGCAGATTCACCCACCAGCCTGAATTTCCTGCCGGATAATTATTTGTGCATCCTGCGACGTGAGCGCCTTGTCAAGCACATTGAAGATGTCTGGCAGCGGCTGAGAGACGAACATACAGGCTTACCGCGGGCGATCAATTTTATTACCGGGCCTTCCCGTACCGCGGATGTGGAACAGACCATTCAACTGGGTGCACATGGGCCACGGCGTTTGCATGTTATTTTGCTTGAATAAATTTAAAAGCAATTAAACTACGGCAGTGGCTGGACATGATATCAACAATCCGGCTAACGAAAATAAGCCTTGGTGATATATTGATTGAGCATTCTTTCGGTATTGAAGAATGAGGCATTCAAGGCAATGGCATGTTGCATTACTGTAATATACTCATCACGGCGTAAATAATAGAGTGGCATGATCTCATGCTCCAGTTTGTTATACAGGGATTGCGCTTCCTCTGTTTCAGGAACACTTTTATCATAAGATTGATTCGCTTTTCCAATCGCCCAACCGGTTACACCTTCAATGCAACCTTCGATCCACCAGCCATCCAGTACACTTAGAGACGGTACCCCATTGACGGCGGCTTTCATGCCACTGGTACCGGAGGCTTCCATGGGTGGCAAAGGGGTGTTGAGCCATAAATCAGCACCTGCGGTCATTAAGCGGGCGATATCCATGTCATAATCCGGTATGTAGGCCGTTTTTATGTTTTCGTTCAGTGTTTCTTGTATGCGATAAACCTGCTGAATCAGTTCTTTGCCATCTTGATCTTTCGGATGTGCTTTACCGGAGAAAATAAGTTGAATTGGCCCAATATTGGCTGTTATATCAATTAGCCGTTGAATATCATTAAATATCAACGTTGTTCGTTTGTATTGAGTGGCGCGACGAGCAAAACCGATGGTAAATATATTCATATCCATGCCGGAATTGCACATTTTATTGACGTATTCAACAAGCTTCTGCTTGGCCTGGCTATGCGCTTGCCAGATTTTATCGCGCGGCAGACTAATGGCATAACGCAGGCTGGCATTATCGCGGCGCCAGTCCGGAATATTTTGATCAAACAGTGCCTGAAATTCATCACAAGCCCAGGTGGTAGCATGTACGCCATTGGTGATTGAATCAATATCGTAGCCAACAAACATTCTTTTGGTGATTTCACGATGTCGCTTGGCGACACCATTTATATAGTGGCTGGCATCCAGGGCCAGATAGGTGAGATTCAAATCATTATTACAGCACATGCTCTTTCCCATATCGCGGAAGGTATTACATTTCTTCAGCAGGCGACATGCAAGCTCAAAAGAAAAACGATCATGACCGGCCGCAACTGGTGTGTGAGTCGTAAAGACGCATTGTTGACGAATTATGCTTAAATGCTTTTCTGTTGCCTGTGTGCTACCGTCTTTGGCAATGAGTTCTTCCATTAACTCAAAGACTAAAAGACTGGAATGGCCTTCATTCATGTGATAGCGATTTATGTCGTTATAACCCAGGGCGCGCAATATCCTGATGCCGCCGATACCCAGAATTATTTCCTGACACAACCGGTACTGGTTGTCCCCGCCATACAAGTACTCTGTCAAGCTTCTATCGTATTCTGTATTTGCTTCCACATTGGTATCAAGCAGGAATACTGGCACACTCGAACCGTCGACACCCTGAATGTCGTAGCGCCAGGTTTGCACTGTGACTTTACGGTCTTCTATATCGACGCTGATACGTGGCTCCTGTAATTGCAGATAATCGTTGAGTGGCCAGTTTATCGGCGCTTCAGTTTGCCAGCCAGAGGTATCGATTTGTTGCCGAAAGTATCCTTTGCGTGACAAGAGAGAAATACCAACCATTGGTATCCCGGCATCAGCCGCGGCGCGTAATGTGTCACCCGCCAGGATACCGAGACCGCCGGCATAAGTCGGTACAGCAGATTGCAAGCCAACTTCCATGGAAAAATACGCAATGCTTACCGAACTTGCCATTTGAATATTTCCATTGTAAGGATTGTCGGTAGGTCGATTTTAGAGAATATTATACAATTTTCCCTTCAATCATTTTCGCCTGGTTTGTTTGATGGTTTCCTGTGTTTTACACGCCGCATGTGGGAGTGTGATATCCAGCCAATAATAACACCCATAACGAGCACAAAAAATATCAGCAGAGCGCGTGAGATATCCAGTTTCCAGAAGAGAAAGTTAACTGTCACGACAGCGGCATTCTGAACTGTAAAAATTACGATCAGAAGTAACAGGATTAATGTGACATACATTTTAATGTTCATGATTTACGCTCCCGTGAATATCCTGGCAGGTGTAGTATATTAGTATTCAATAGAGTAATAAATGTCTGCGCCTGTTACCGAACTGGAACCGCGGTAACCCGCCTCGGTCTGGACACGTAAATATTTGCTCAGCTTGTAATGAACTTCTACAATATTGCTGGACTCGATGATGCCGGTGACATAGCGGACATAGAGTTTGGGCGACAAATATTTTCCAACCACCAAAGACGTTTGCTCAGTGGTCTTGTCAGCTTCAAATGACAATTCATCCACATATGAGTATATCCCGGTTTGATCGACAAACAACTCGCCACCTGCCAGTCTTGCCGCCAGTAGTGCTTGCTGTAATTGTTGTCCCTCGTTACCTTCCGTTGTATTCATCGGACGACCCAGTAAGAAATAGGAAGCAATATCAGACTCAGACATCGCCGGTTCAGAGAACAAGGTCAATTCAGGCTGTTTCAGGCTACCGCGAACCCGAACGCCGGCTGTAACGGTATCGACTTCACGAACTGCTTCTAAATCTACACCAGGATCATCAATCACGGTATTGGCAAACATCAGGCGGCCACGGCGTATCTTGGCGTCCTGGCCATATGCCTTATAGGTCCCTTCGGTTATCTTGATTTCACCTTGACCAACGGTCAGTTTACCCGGTTCGTCAATCAATAGAAGATTGCCGCTTATTTCGCCGCGTAATCCGAATCCGTCAAAATACACATGTTCGCCCAGTATCACTCTAACATGGCTATAGATTTTCCAGCGCTCTTCAATTACAGGCAGTTCGGACTCGTCAATAATTATCACATCCTGTGATGGCGAAACCGATGTCGTGGGAAGGGCACGCGGCCGGAATCTTGCGTGTGGAACTGCAATCTCACCATTTAAATCGATACGCCGGCCGTTTATTTCAATGTCCAGTTGTGGTGAGATATTTATTTTCACGTCCGGAAGATTGGCAATTTCAAAATCATCGCCCCGAATGTTCAGTTTGGTTGGCCAACCATCAGGCTTCTGCAGAAGCGTGTTGCCCGTGATCGTGAGTGGCTCTGCCTTGCCGGAACGGGCGCTGAGTTGGTAATTGATCTGGCTACCGGTTTTACTGTGCGCACGGAGATTAATATTTTCGAGTTTAATCCCGAGGGCAGGAATATCCGCGGATGCCTGATTTATCGTTGTCTCCCCGGTGACCAGGGGTGCGCCAATCGTGCCGCCAAGGCGCATATCAGCCTTTATCGATCCTGTTAAATCTGGAACGTCGAGCAAGAATCCATTCAAGTGTGCAAGTGATGAAAGTGAGGTCGTGAGATGTCCCGTTAGTGCCTGAGCAGGTTGTAATCCGGACAGGGCATGCCAGTCGGGGAGGTTGAGTCGTAGCGCCAGATCGCCAAGCTCATAGGCGGATAAATTAATGTTTGCATCAAGGCCGGCTGCATTCAACGAGGCCTGTATTTTGCCAGGTCCAAACCGGAGTGTTTGTTGCTTGTCGGCTACCTTCAGGCTGAAATCGTCCGGGATGCTGACAAGCAGATCGCCAGTCAATTCGTGCCCGGGTATGTAATGCAGGCTCGTATCGATATTGGTTTTGCCGTGTAACCTGAGATGCGGCGGCGCCCAGTTATCAAGCATGGCAAGCGGAAAGTTTTTTGCATCCAGCTTAGCGTTCCAGGTATTTTGCTTTTGTTGTCCTTGCAGGCAGACGTGAGCGCCCGGTTGCGTCAGGCACCATGGGCCAAGTGATGCCTGCTTGCTGGCAAGCTGGAACGGCGCCGGCCTGGTCTGTTGCCACTCGCCAAAATCTTTAAGATTAAATGAGGTTTGCGCTATTTCTCCCCGCCAGACTTGCTGCTGATTCAAACTTCCATGGACAACAATTTGAATAAAATCAGTTTCTTGTCTTAG
Source organism: uncultured Gammaproteobacteria bacterium (assembly GCA_965368945.1). GTDB lineage: Bacteria > Pseudomonadota > Gammaproteobacteria > UBA6429 > Thiohalophilaceae > JAHEIJ01. The sequence continues at coordinate 22,378 of CBDUOW010000002.1, read as the reverse complement.
CTCCAGTTTCAACTGGTGTTGTGTGCGTGTACCATCTGCGTTAATTGCGGCACTCTGCCATTGCCGGCTGCCTTTAGCGATATCATTGACAGTCAGAGCTGTAATAAACTGTTCATCGCTCTGGAGATCAATATCAAAGTCACCATTAAGCCCACCTATCCGATAATCTTCAAAGGCAAGTTTTTCGCCATTTATGCTGGCGATAATGTGGGGAGTCAAACGCGGCCCGCTCACATTTGCCTGTAGATTCAGCTTGCCTTTGGAGTATGGCCAAAGATTATTCACATTGGGTGAAGTCAGTTTTGCCTGCAGGTTCCAGTTTTTGTTGCGCAAACCGGATAACTGAAGGCTGGAATCACCGATATTGAGATCAACATTCTTAATGTTAATCTTCTTGTTACTCCAGCTTACCAATCCGTGTGCATTAACCGGATAGCCTCGAAGCTTACCTTTTAAATTCTTGAGATCGAGCACGTCTAGCGCCTCGTTATCGGCCTTTTTCCGGGAAACATACAATTCGGCATTGAGTCGCCCCGGCCAGTCATGCCACTGGATAGCGGGGTTAATTTCCTGTGCGAAGACTTTGGCCTCCCAATTAATGCCTGGATCCCAACTGACGAGAGCAGAGCCGGTGACCTTGCCATCCAGCGTTAGCACTGTGAGGTCCGAGATTTTTACCTGTGTCTGATCACCATGCCCGTTCAGTTTGAGTTGCATGAATGGTAATTGCTGTCCGGCGAGATCAGTATTGACTTCAAATTCATAGTTAGTAAGGCCGCCGCTGACGGTAAAATTACCCGTATTACTGTTGTAGCGGTGTGTCTTGCTGCCTGGCGACAAGGGTAGAACCAGTTGCTGCCAGCCACCCGACAATGTCAGGGTGCCAAGTTCGGGACCGGGGCGCCATTCACCGCCAGCATGCAGGGTGCCATCGGTTGGAGTGTGTCTCGCCTTGAAAGAGGTGAGATGCCAAACTTCCGGAGTGGCGTGTATCTCAAAGTTCGATTGTAACGAGCCCTGCTCAGGCAGGCTGTTGACCAGGTCCCCTGAGAGGGTAAATGCCTGCAGGTGACCGTCTGACGTTAACTTACCTTGTGTTGATAACCGGGGCCAGGATGCGGCAAGTTGCCGGGCAGCAAGCTGTCTCACATCCAGGGAAAGATCCCATCCTAAATGTGAAATGACATTGGTCAGAAAACCATGCAAGGTCACATCCAGGCCTGGTTGTTTGATGGTTTGCTCAAGCGCAAGATGTGTCAGCGAACCTGTGATTGTGCCGCTACCTTTTAATGAGGCAAAGTCGCGAAATCTTGCGGCCCAGATCGTGTGTAACTCGACAGGGTAGTTATTATCCAGTCCCACTTTGCCATCAGTCGTCAAATCGAATTTTTCAGTCTCAATGCCAAGTTGCGCAAGTTGGACTGAATTGTCACGGGCAGTCCCCTGCAATATTATCTGCTTGATCAAGAATGGCTGTTGTTGATCAGTGGTGATGCTAGCTTCCGTGAGACGCGCATCCAGCACTTCAATCGTGAATGGCAGGGCGAAAGGAGAGGGTGGTTCAGACTTGCTCTGGCTAGGTGTGTCGGTCAATTGTACGCTAAGGCCATGGGCAGCAAGTTGACTGAATCGAAGTGTTCCAATAAACAACAAGGTGGGTTGCCAATCAATCTCAAGATCCGCAAGATTGACATCTATCCCGTCATTTACATAGTTAATGCCGTTAAACTTGATTGGGCCAAGCAATTTTCCCTGTAAGGAATGAATGCTGAGATTGCCGGGTATTGAATGTCTGACCAGTTCATAAGTCCGTTCCAATCCCCACTGTGTATTCAGCACGAACCACGAGCCGCTAATAATGATTAGCAGCATAGCCAGAATGACGAATATTGTGGCGCGTTTCACAAATCCGGCCCTATTACGAGATGTAAGCGAAAACCTGTATAGGGTTCGGTGAGGGCCCAGGCAAAATCGACCCTAACCGGGCCAACAGGCGAACGCCAGCGAACTCCAACCCCGGCACCTTCGGCTATCTGATCGCCGAGATTATCAAAGTCATTCAGGGCATTTCCTGCGTCGTAAAATGCAGCCACACTCCACTTGTCACTCAGCCTGTGATCCAGTTCGACGCTTCCAACCAGCAGGTATTTACCACCAATGACTTCCCCCAGGGAATTGAGTGGTCCCAATTCCTCGTAACCATAGCCACGTATGCTTGTGTCACCCCCGGCATAAAAGCGTTTGGATGCAGGCAAGTCCAGAATATTATCTACCATGGTTGCACCAACTTCCGCCCGGGTCAGGAGCCTGTTCCTTGATCCCAGATTAAGAACCCATTTGCCATTAGTTTGTGCCTGCAGAAAACTCGCATCCGACAACACTTTATCGGAGGCACCGAGTAACTTCAGGTAATATCTTCGTCCATGTGTGGGGTAAATGCGATCATCAGCCCAGGTGCGGGACCAGCTTACAATCGGGTAGAGAAACAGCGTTTCATCGGTTTGTTCAGCCACGGTAAAATCTTCATATTCATAATTCAAGCTGACGACCCGCCGCCAGTTATTCTGCATGGAAGAGTAACTGCCACTCAGGCTTGCAATTTTACTATCGCGACTGTCCGTTGTTTCATTGCTGGCACGGGCAGTGTATGCCATTTCCTCGCTTGTCGGATCCTTGAGAGGAATAATATAGGTCCCAAGTAACGACTGGATTTTTTCAGATGCCAATAAATCAACACCAATTTTATGACCACGGCGTCCAACCCGTCGTGTATGCCGTATGTTACCGCGAACACCAGTGTCTGTTCCAAAACCCAAACCGAATTTCCATTTTCGAGGTTTGCTTTCTTTCAGAAGAATATTGATTGGTACTTCATTGTCTGTACTGAGATCACGCCGCGGTTCGATATCGATAAGTTCGAATAAACCACTATTAGTGAGGTCGGCCTGAAGTTTTAGAAGTTCAGCCGGATCATAGAAGTCGCCTTGTTTAATTTTTATATATCTCAGCAAGAAGTCCTCATCATAGGCGTCCTGGTCTAATGTGACTTTGCCAAATCGATATCGTGGGCCCGATTTCAATTCCAGTTTAATTTGAGCCTGGTCGGTCTTGAGTTCGACAGTGATGCTGCTTTGCGTATACTCAGCATCGAGATGACCGCTTTGAATAGCAAGGCGCAGGAGTTTTTTTTTGATTTCCTCATAGCGTGCGTCATCGAGCCTGTCGCCCGCTTTTAAGGATAATTTACTTAGATATTGCTGGAGAGTTTGTTGTTCCTTTGCCGATCCAATGATGTTGATATCGATTTTGTTAATGATGACCGGCGGCCCTGGTTCTATTTCATATCGCGCGATCCATGCTTCCTTTTGCTTGATTAAGTTCGCACGCACCTGCACCTTATAGTACCCAAATGGTTGCAGCGCCTGTCTTATTTCTTGCGGCGCCCGGGCATGGAGGCGGCGGACTCGGCTTGGCGTTAAATCGGTACGAGTTTTCTCTTTTTCAATTTTCAGATAGGCGAGAACATTCTCTTTTTCCAGGCCCTTGATTCCAACGACTTCGACTGTCACTGAGATAGCCATGGCGGGTTCTGCCAGACCCAGAAGGCATAAAATCAACAAGATGCCGTATTGTTTCATTTCTGGATAGTACCAAATCTAGCAACTGGCAAGAAGCCATCCTCTCAGGGGGGACTTATCCTGGTTTGGGAACTGACACTTTTAGTACATACCGCATGGTGGCAATCCAGGGTGGGCTTAATATCAGGGTAATCGCAATGATCGCTATAGTAAGCTGGTATCCATAATCACTAATCAGCGCCGCCTCGAATCCCACTGCTGCCAGCACAAAACTGAATTCACCTATTTGCGAAAGCAGGACCCCTGCATAGAGACTTTTTTTCCAGGATTTTCCCGATAAAAGTAAAATCAGTGCATTGATGAAGCTGTTCGTTATAAATGCCGCAATGACCAGAATGCCAATCAATTGCCAATGGGTTATCAGAAAATCAAGATTCAGTAATGTACCGATGGAAACAAAGAAAAAGGCAACAAAAATCACGCGCAACGGGTTCAGACTGTGATGAACCCACTGGGTTTGTTGAGCGGATCCTACCAACATGCCACCAACAAACGCCCCAAGGGCAGTTGATAAACCAAATAACCCGGTTAAGGTGGCCAATCCAAAGCAAATGATCAGGGCAGCAAAGACCTGCATTTCATGGTCATTTTTTAACCAGCTTGCCAAAGGCAGATTTATTGAGTCCTTGACGAGGATAATTACCATCAGGGTAATAACAAATATACCTCCGATTCCCTGTAACATCAGATTACCAATATCGGGGCGGTCACCACTCAAAAAACCGATAACCATCAGCATAGGGATGATGGCCATGTCCTGAAATAGCAGTATGCCGAGGACATCCTGGCCGGTATCCGTGTCCATTTCATTCCAGTCCTGTAGCATCTTGAGAACAACGGCGGTACTACTGAGGCTGATAACAAATCCAATGAGTACGCTGCGAGCGAATGGCCATTCCAGCCAGTTACCCAGTAACCAGACGATGCCTACACTTACACAAATCTGGATTAAGGTGCCAATGACCGCAATTTTCCATCTTGAGATGAGCCGTTTGGGCGAGACTTCCATGCCGATAAAGAACAACAAGAGAACAACGCCGATGGCACCAAGTCTTTCCTGGGTAGCCTGATCGCTAATCAGACCAAGAACATGCGGGCCAAGCAGCACGCCGGCGATAAGATACCCCACGACATGGGGTTGTTTTAGCCAGCGGAGGAGAATGGCGATGAAAAGTATCCCGAGGAAGATTTCAACCGCTATCGGCAGCATGGGATCGATGTGCATACAACATATTATCCTTAATTAGGTGGGTCCGGTAGCTGCTGCAGCGTGCTGAAAAACCTACAAATTTGTTAGGTATATACCGGATTAAGGTTCTTTTTGCCAGCGACTGGCAAGTATCGAAGTTATCCGTATGTGATGGCCTTGACAAGTAAAAGATTAAGCACAATCGGCAGCAAATGTAGCACAGAGTGGTGGGCACGAATCGGCAGAAAGGTGTGGTTTTAAAGACCGATAAATGTCCAGCCGTTGTCGCCCGACCAATGCTTTGTCAGATATCGATGGAAAATCTTCCTGGGTTAGAACAGCACTATCCCAACCTTTGGGTTAGACAGCGATTAACTAACTGTCCATGAGTTGAAAAAGCGATTGGCACAAGCCGAGATTCTATATTATATTGTGATCTATACTAATCTCTGGTGCATTATTCCAGGAGATAATAACCACACCAGCCGGGTTCGCCTGCCAGAACTTAAGCTATATATTGAGTCGCATGGGAGGAGACCCCATAGAACCCATGACAAAAAAAACGAGGTTGACCATTGGCTGGCGAGAATGGGTGTCTCTCCCTGAGCTGGGTATTGAGCATATCAAGGCAAAAATTGACACCGGTGCCAGGACCTCGGCACTGCATGCATTCAGCGTGCGGGCCGTTACCAAGCAAGGCAAAAAGCTGGTAAGATTCAAGATACATCCCTATCGTCATCGTGATGATATTGTTATTGAATGTGTTGCGCCAGTGCTGGACAGACGATTGGTTACTGACTCGGGTGGGCATCGAGAACAACGTTATGTTATCGAATCAAGCATCAGGTTGGGTGAACATCTTTGGCCAATTGAGCTGACCTTGACCAACAGGGAAAGCATGAAGTTCAGAATGCTATTGGGAAGAACGGCGATGAAGGGTCGGCTTATCGTTAACCCCGGGCGTTCTTACATTATAGGTAAAAAACCGGACTTGGAAGACGAATAATTATGAAAATCGCAATTCTTTCCAGAAACGCGAAATTATATTCAACCAAACGCCTGGTTGAAGTGGCGAAGCAACGAGGGCACGAGGCGATTGTGCTGGATGTGTTGCATTGTTATATGAATATTGCTTCACATAAGCCTCAGGTTCACTATAAAGGTGAAGTGATTGAAAATATCGATGCCGTTATTCCGAGAATCGGGGCATCTGTTACATTTTATGGCACAACGGTAGTACGGCAATTTGAAATGATGGGTGTCTATCCTTTGAATGAATCAGTAGCCATTACCCGTTCCAGAGACAAACTGCGTTCCTTGCAATTATTTTCTCGTAAAGGTATCGGGATGCCAGTGACGGGTATTGCCCACAAACCTGATGACGTTGAGGACCTAATCAAGATGGTTGGTGGTGCGCCTCTGGTCATAAAACTTCTGGAAGGAACCCAAGGAATAGGAGTGGTATTGGCAGAAACAAAAAAAGCCGCAGAAAGTGTCATTGAAGCATTTATGGGTTTAAAGGCTAATATCCTGGTACAGGAATTTATTGCAGAAGCAGGTGGGGCAGATATTCGCTGTTTCGTGGTGGACGATAAGGTCGTCGCGGCGATGAAACGCCAGGCAAAGGATGGTGAATTTCGTTCCAATCTGCATCGCGGCGGGGTGGCCACCGTAATCAAAATTACTCCTGAAGAGCGTTCGACTGCAGTGCGTGCTGCCCGCATTATGGGGTTGAATGTCGCGGGGGTTGATCTTCTACGCTCTAACCATGGCCCGGTTGTGATGGAAGTAAACTCATCACCCGGTCTTGAAGGTATTGAGCAGGCAACCGGCAAGGATGTGGCAGGATTGATAATTGAGTTTATTGAGAAAAACGCCAAACCCTATAATACACGTACACGTGGAAAAGGCTGAGTTGAACTCCGACACAATAGAAATCGCTGGAATTGAAGTCGCGCCCGGTACGCGAGTAACCATTGCACTTCCCGTTACCAAACTATATACGCATGCTCTTATTGAAATACCAATACACGTGATTCGCGGCAAGCGGGATGGACCGCGTTTATTCATTAGTGCAGCTATCCACGGCGATGAAATCAACGGCGTTGAAATCATTCGTCGTTTATTGAAGCATGCGTCACTAAAAAAGTTGCGCGGTACACTGATTGCCGTACCGGTGGTCAACGTTCATGGTCTCATTAATCATTCCCGCTATCTACCGGATAGACGTGACCTGAACCGAAGTTTCCCGGGTTCGGAGCAAGGTCCGCTTGCCAGCCGTCTTGCTTATCTCTTTATGAAAGAAGTGGTAGCCAAGTGTACCCACGGGATTGACCTGCATACCGGCGCCATACACAGAGCTAATCTTCCACAAATTAGAGCCAACCTGGATGATGAAGAAACGGCGCGACTGGCAAAAGCCTTTTCAGTCCCCGTGTTATTGAATGCGACGATACGAGATGGTTCATTAAGGCAAGCGGCTGCCGAAAAGGGCATTCCCATGTTGCTTTATGAGGCGGGAGAAGCATTACGCTTCGATGAAGTATCGATTCGAGCCGGTGAGCGCGGTATTATTAATGTGATGCGTGAACTGGCGATGATACCGCCATCAAAAAGGAAAAAGGCAAAGCCCAAAGAGCCGATGGTGGCGCGCTCCAGCTCCTGGGTCAGGGCCCCAAGTAGTGGTATTTTTCGGCCAGTTGCACCATTGGGTGGCCGAGTAGAAAAAGATGGATTGCTAGGTATTATTGAAGATCCATTTGGGGAGATTGAGCAACCTGTGTATGCAAAACATGCGGGGATCATTATCGGACGAGTCAACCTGCCATTAATTAATGAAGGCGATGCGCTATTTCATATTGCCCGCTTTGGTATGGTAGGCAAAGCAGAAGCCACAGTCGAAGAGTTTCGAGAATTGCATGAACCTGAAAATGTTTATGATCCCAGCCTGGACAGTCCTATTATATAGTTAACCGTATTTCAGCAAGGTGCACATGGTAAAGCTATTTATAGCTATTCGGTAATTTCAGTAATAGACTGCATACATCCTCATTCCTGGTTTTCAGAAGTAGACTTTTTCTGTATTGGGGATCCAGGTTCTTTTATCCAGCTAAAGATAGTAAATTCAGACAACTGCATGCCATTATACATAGATAATAGCAGTATAATAGAGAGTGTAAAAAAATGAGTTTCCGGATAGGCAAGCAGGAAAGCGCCTACCGAGTCCAGTTTTAAGATTGGGTATATCAATAAACCCATAACAATAGTCCAAATCATTCGCCTCATGGCGATATGAATTCCATAATCCTCTGCAGTACTATAGAAGCGGTCAATGAGTGAAGTTAGAATTACAATGGGAAGCAACATCACATGCTCATTGATATTGATATTGAAAAATTCTATTAATGAAACCCCAAGCACCATGCTTATCGCGACAATAGTAAAAACGACAGCCAGACGCGTAATGCGCGGAAGTTTATCAGGCATTGCAGCACGGCCAGATAGCCCAAGCGCGATAACGATACTTAATAAAACAAGCGCAGTTATCCAGCCTGCATAGACTACTGACAATGCTAATAAAGTGGGCGTAAATGTTCCGTAACCTCTTATACCCAGAAAATTCCTGCAAAATGCGGTTATTAGCGTGCCCAGTGGCAATAATAGTAACAAGCCAAGATTGTTGCGAGTATCAGGAGGAAAACGTTCAAAGTTCAAGATATCTATAGCCCGTCTTTCCGGGAAAATATTCAGGCCCGTTAGGTCGTAATTTTTCTGTATGTTATAGGTAACCTTTACATCATCTATATTTTGATAAGTAACAATATAGTTGCTGTCACGATTGAACACCAAATAACTGCCAGGGATTTTTTCTGCATATCCTCTTTCTGGATCGTATGGTGTCCATTTATTATCACTATAAACCTCAAGCCAATTATGTGGTATCGCCCCAACAGATTCTTCCAGTATTAATCCGGTAATAACCCTTGCCGGTATCCCGGCAGCACGGCATAGCGCCACCATTATCCTTGATCGCCCTAGTGCCGTTGCTTTGTTGGTTCGCAAAGAAACATCAATACCATTGTTAATATGGTTATTATCCTTTACAAAACTTTTATTCGCATACAGGAATATTATTTCTAAAAGTTCCTCGTTATCTGTTGCCTGTTTACTGAGGCTGTCTAGCAAGGTAATAATTTCAGGGCTGGTTAGATCTATACTGTCTTCTGAACTCAAATAGATTGCACGTTTTTCTTCGTCCAGGGGCTGGTTAATGATAGAAAAATTAATTTGCGGTGATCTTTTAATATGAATATCGAATACGGCTGAAGCTGTTAAATCACCAGGACTAATGACTTGCAATACAATGTTTCTATTTTGAGTGTCAACTCGATTTATGCGTACAAGCCGCATACCAGTGTGTTGCAGTTTTTGACTAACGATCCGTATCTGTGGCCGACTTAATGGTGGAGATATAATAACCCTGCCTTTTTTTTGAGCCCCTTTGAGCTGTGTTTTGATAGTGACAGTCCAAACAGTATCACCCTCGGGAAGGCTTAATTGTTCCATAATAGACAGACGCCCGATAATCCCCAGAGTTCCAAGTACGATAAGCACCAGGACAGCCCATTTTATATATCGAGTTTGCAATCGCTGTTTGATGAATTTGGTTGGCATTGGTGCTGGGTTTGTTGCTGTTATTAGTACTTTTTTATCTCTAGTAATCGAACTGATAAATGTATAAATTTACGTAAATTTTATTCTGTCAGCTATAATGCTGTATGACGCAGAAAGTATTGTAGAGCATATTACAGTATATACCGAACAAGCCTATTCTTAATTGAATAGCTGGGTAAATTTACAAAATAAAGCATCTCATGAATAAATATATATTATTAATCCTGACTCTGCTGGTTTTTACAACCTATGTTAGTTCCAAGGAAGTTGTCGGTTGGGTTGAAAATGTCGCTATATATGGTGATGATGGAAAAATTATTGTTAAGGCCAAGATCGATACCGGGGCAAAAACCACATCTGTGCATAGTCGTGAATATCATCAGTTTAAAAAAGAAGGTGAGAGCTGGGTGAGGTTCAATATTGTCAACGCAAAGGGTGATGTGATGGCGCTTGAGAAGCCTGTTATAAGATTTGCTGAAATTAAGCGTCATTTTGGTAAAAAGCAGATCCGGCCGGTAATTCGCTTAGGTTTGTGCCTTGGGACTACATACAAAATCGCGGAGGTTAATCTTGTCGATCGTAGCGGATTCAATTATCAATTACTCGTAGGCCGTGAATTTCTTAAGAGTGGAACTTTGGTTGATTCTTCAATAACTTACGCTAAGGATCCTGATTGTGGGAATGTAGGAGACAAGTAAGCGGCCAAGAGCTATACGATATAACCAGCTATTATTTTTAAATAATAGCTCATTCACTGAGATCCTCAGGCGTCAGGACATCTTCACCGGTTTTTTCACGTATATTCTGGTGCATTGCTTGTTCAATGAGTTCGTCCTTAAGACTTGCCTTGGCGCCAACCCAGCGATCCATGACTTTAGCGGCAACCAGGTCGCCACAGACATTGATGGCCGTGCGGCTCATATCGAGAATGCGGTCCACACCCATGATTAAGGCAATGCCAGCGGCTGGAATGCCCACTGTGCCCAGTACCATAGATAAAATTACAATGCCAACGCCGGGTGTTGCCGGTGCGCCAATTGAAGCCCCTACTGCGGTCAAGACAATAAGTACCATGCTACTCATACCAATTTCTATACCAAATACCTGGGCGAGAAAAATAGCGGCTACTCCCTGATACAGGGCGGTGCCGTTCATATTAATGGTTGCACCTAAAGGGATAACAAATTGTGAGATCGACGGTCTGACCTTGAGTTTTTCCTCGGCAGTTTTGATGGACAAGGGCATTACGGCGGCCGAACTTGAGGTTGAAAAGGCCAGCAATAGCACATCGCGAATTGAATAGATAAATCCCAGCGGACGTTGTTTTGCCACTACATAAATAATGATTAGATAGACAACGAATAGTAGCAATAATCCGAGTAATACCGTCCCGACATAAATGGCCAGGCCAATTAACGCATTCAGACCGAGCTTTGCGGTTAATTGTGCGAGCAAGCCGAAAACAGCTATCGGGGCCAGCAACATGGCCCAGTGCACCACTGTCATGCATACTTCTTGTAAGGAGCCCAATAGATCCAGCATCGGCTTCGATTGATTTGGCGCCATCATAACGAGTGCAACGCCCACAACCATGGCGAAAATAACAACTTGCAACATATTGCTTTCTACCATGGAATTCAGTGGATTGGCTGGTAATATCGCAACCAGTTTTTGTGGCAGATCATTAAGGTTTATTTCCTGGGAAGTTGTCTGCTCTGTCGTGACGGGTGTTGCCGCCATGGTGGCTTGCAGTGTTTGGCTGTCAATATAGGTTCCAGGCTTGATAATTGACGCAATCACCAAACCGATAACAATCGCCAGGGCAGTGGTGGCAATAAAATATAATACTACGCGTGAGCCCATTTTACGTAGTTGCTCCAGGTCTTCCGTTGCCGCCAGTCCGCGGATGATGGAAGCGAACACCAATGGAATGACAATCATCTGAATCAAGGCCAGAAACAATTTTCCAGGAAAGGCTAACCAGTCGCCAATAATGATCGCGTTGGCCGGAACAACCCAGCCCACTGATGGCCCGATCACAATTCCGGTAGCCATGCCTAATACCATGCCAATCAGTACTTTTAACCACAATCGACCACGAACCAGTGATTGTAAATAACTGGTCAGGTAGCCCAGTGATCGTGGATATAAATCCCCTAGTGAATAAGTTTGTCTGCTTTTCTGTTGCATATATCCAATCTCAATATTTAAAATGAAGTTTTAAATACTTGACCTGATTGCAAATGTCTGGAGTCCACATAATTGGCTGAAGTTGGTTTTGAGAGTGATTATGAGTACGGCCATTTCCAGTCGCGAATTTCAGGCATGTCTTGCCCGTAATGGTTGATGTATTGTTTGTGCTCGATAAGTTTGTCGCGTATGAATTGTTTCAGGTAAGCAGCCTTGTAGCCCAGCTTAGGGACCCGATCGATAACATCATTAACCAGGTGGAATCGGTCCAGATCATTCAGTACTGCCATATCAAAAGGTGTTGTGGTTGTCCCTTCTTCTTTATAACCACGCACGTGCAGGTTCTTATGATTGGTGCGACGATAGCAAAGGCGATGAATTAAATAAGGGTAACCATGAAAAGCAAATATGATCGGCTTGTCGGTGGTGAACAGAGTATCAAAGTCCTTGTCATTCAGCCCATGGGGATGTTCCTCCTTGGGCTGTAATGTCATCAGGTCAACGACATTGATGACTCGCACTTTGAGTTCAGGCACATGCTGGCGTAACAGATCCACCGCGGCCAGGGTTTCCAGTGTCGGCACATCGCCGGCACAGGCCATTACCACGTCAGGCTCGCCATCCTGGTCAGTACTGGCCCATTCCCAGATGCCGATACCGGCGCTGCAATGCTTGATGGCAGCATCCATGTCGAGCCACTGCGGTTGCTGCTGTTTGCCGGCGACAATCACGTTAATGAAATCCCGGCTGCGCAGACACTTATCGGTAATATATAAAAGTGTATTGGCGTCCGGCGCCAGAAACACGCGGATGATATCCGCCTTCTTGTTGACTACCAGATCAATAAAGCCCGGATCCTGATGGGAAAAGCCGTTGTGGTCCTGGCGCCATACGTGTGAAGTCAGTAGATAATTCAATGAAGCAATAGGGCGCCGCCAGGTGATCTCTTTACTGACTTTGATCCACTTCGCATGCTGATTGAACATGGAATCAACGATATGGATGAATGCCTCGTAGCATGAAAACAGACCGTGTCGTCCTGTTAATAGGTAACCTTCCAACCATCCCTGGCAGGTATGTTCAGACAGGATTTCCATCACCCGCCCGTCAGGCGCCAGGTGGTCATCCTCCGGCAGGGTCTCCGCGTTCCAGGCACGATCGGTCACTTCGAAAAGTGCACCTAATCGGTTGGAGGCGGTTTCATCCGGCCCCATGACACGGAAATTGCGGTTGTCCAGGTTACGTTTCATCACATCGCGCAGGAACTGCCCCATTACCCGTGTTGATTCGGCGATAGTGTGTCCGGGTCTGCTGACTTTAACGGCGTAGTCGCGAAAGTCCGGCAATTTCAGGTCCCTGAGCAGTTGCCCGCCATTGGCGTGGGGATTGCAACCCATGCGCCGCTGCCCCTCGGGTATGAGTTCACGAAGCTCTTGCTTGAGGTAACCTGTATCGTCAAACAATTCTTCGGGGCGGTAGCTTTTCAACCACTCATCCAAGAGCTTGAGGTGTTTTGGATTGTCGATCATGTCGGAGAACGGCACCTGGTGGGAGCGCCAGTAATCCTCGGTTTTCTTGCCATCGACTTCCTTCGGGCCGGTCCAGCCTTTCGGACTACGCAGTATGATCATGGGCCACAGGGGTCGGCGATGGTTACCATTGACGCGAGCCTCATCCTGGATCGTTTTGATTTCATTCATAATCGCATCGAACGTGGCAGCCATCTTCTGATGCATTTCCTTTGGGTCCGAACCTTCGACGAAGTAGGGCTTGTAGCCGTAGCCGATAAAGAGGTTTTTCAGCTCATCATGCCCAAGGCGGGCAAGCAGGGTGGGATTGGCAATCTTGTAGCCATTGAGATGCAGAATAGGCAGCACCGCGCCATCATGTGCTGGATTGAGAAATTTGTTGGAATGCCAGGAAGCAGCCATGGGGCCGGTTTCCGCTTCGCCATCTCCGACCACGCAACAGACCAGCAGGTCCGGGTTGTCGAAGGCAGCTCCATACGCATGGGACAGGGCGTAGCCCAGTTCACCGCCTTCATGAATCGACCCTGGGGTCTCCGCGGTGACATGGCTGCCAATACCACCGGGAAAGGAAAACTGCTTGAACAGCTTTCTCATGCCATCGGCATCTGTGGAAATGTTTGAGTAGAACTCGCTGTAGCTCCCCTCCAGCCAGGTATTGGCCACCAGGGCAGGGCCACCGTGTCCGGGTCCGGCGATATAGATCATATTCAGATCATACTTTTTAATGATGCGGTTACAGTGAACATAGATAAAGTTCAGACCGGGTGTTGTGCCCCAATGTCCAAGCAGACGAGGCTTTACATGTTCTTTTTTCAGTGGCTGGCTCAACAATGGATTGTCGAGCAAGTAAATTTGTCCGACGGACAGGTAATTGGCGGCGCGCCAATAAGCGTCGATATTCTGCAGCTGCTTGGCATCAAGGGGCTTGTTGTTGGTTGCTAGCGTGTCTGTCATGATAGTCCTCCCTGCTAAAACAGTGCAGTTCTTGATATAAATATACAAGGTTTTCCAAGCAATGCCTGAAAAACGGCGAATGCATTGTTATTTAGTGGTGCCGATTTATTGATGGCAGATACAGCCTCGTGAGCTAGACTCGAGTATGCGGTTGGAGTACTTTACCTTACTGTTTTTCTATCTTATCGTATAGTTGTCTTTTTGCATCGGATTTTGCTCGAAGGTAACCAAGAGTAATGTTTCTTGGTTGAGCTCGAGACAGTGTAACAAAGTATAGCCTGCATATTCGCGCTACCGTTGCAGGTTCGCTGACAGAGGCGAATAAATGAAGAGGTTCAAAGATATTCTTTGCGTAATGGAACAGGGGGAGGCAAGCAAGCCCGCCCTGGAACGCGCCATCATGCTGGCAGAGAACAACCAAGCAAATCTAACAGTTATCGATGTAATACAACGTATCACTGCCGGTATTGGAATGCCAGATGGTGGCCCTATCTCCGCCGCTCTGCAGAACGCGATGGTGAGTGAGCATACCCAGGTTCTGGAAACCTTGATCGATCCTTACCATGAGAGGATCGAGATCCAAACCAAAGTGCTAAAGGGTACAGCTTTTCTGGAAATCATTCGTGAGGTAATACGCAACGGGCACGACCTGGTGATCAAAGTCCCCGAAAGCTGGGATTGGCTGGATCGGTTATTCGGCAGTGACGACATGCACCTGTTGCGCAAGTGTCCTTGCCCTGTTTGGCTCATCAAACCCGGTACGCCGAAATCCTACCGCCGCATACTGGCAACGGTAGATGTTAGCGATCTATACCCGCCGACGAAGCTAAAATCTCAACATTCCCTTAATCAGCAGATACTTGAAATGGCTGTTTCCCTGGCGTTATCCGACTCCGCTGAACTGCACATCATGTCTGTCTGGGAGTCAATTGGTGAGAGTGCTATGCACAGTGCTTTTTTAAATATCCCGGATGAAAATATCAGTACCTATCTAGAACAAGCAAGGCAACGCTGTGCAGAAGGTTTGGAGGCAGTCATTCGCAAAGTGGCCAGCAACCTGGGGGAGGATACCCTGGATTATCTCAAACCCCGAACACATCTGGTAAAAGGTTGGGCGCGCAAAGAGATTCCGGCGTTGGCTAAACGCATCGAGGCCGATCTTATTGTCATGGGGACTGTGTCACGCACAGGTGTACCCGGCTTCATAATGGGCAATACCGCGGAGACCATCCTGAATCAGATGGATTGTTCCGTGCTTGCTGTCAAACCACCCGGCTTCGTAACACCGGTTACCCTGGAAGATTGACCACGCATAGAGATCATTGCCGGTGTCTTGTTCTTGGTTAAACAATCCATTAACAGCCAGCTAAATAGATGACTGTTAATGACTTCCACGTTTAGCGATGATCGATAGAGTCTGACGGGCGATCTCGAGTTCCTCGTTGGTAGGAATAACCAACACCTTTACTTTGCTTTTACTACTACTGATTTCAAAAATGCCGCCTGAGCCAGCCTGATTTTGTTTTTGATTAAGCGTGATACCCAATATGGACAAACTATCACAGATTGACTGACGGATATATGGATCATTCTCACCAATACCGGCAGTGAATATTAGCGTATCCAATCCGCCAAGAGAAACGTAATAGGCGCCGATGTATTTGGAAATTCTGTAACAGTACATATCAAGCGCGAGATTGGCATGCTCATCACCCTTGTTTGCCAAGCGATGTACTTCGCGCATGTCACTGGCACCACACAGACCTTTCATACCACTGTCATGATTTAACAGAGTTTCGATTTGACTAATGTCCATACCTAATGCTCTGGTGAGGTAGAAATGCACGGAAGGATCCAGATCACCACAGCGGGTCCCCATGATCAGTCCCTCGAGTGGTGTCATGCCCATGGAGGTGTCGATGCATTTGCCGCCACGGATTGCCGCGACACTGGCACCATTGCCCAGGTGTAGGCTGATAAGCCGTAACTTTTCCAACGGCTGTTGCAGGTATTCGGCCGCCTGCCTGGCGACATACTGGTGTGAAGTACCGTGAAAACCATAACGGCGCACATGATGTTGTCGGTATAAATCATTCGGCAGGGCATAACGAAAGGCATGAGGCGGTAAAGTCCGGAAGAAGGCAGTATCGAACACGGCCACCTGCGGCACCTGTGGACATAGCTGGCGCGTTACCTCAATACCGGTCAGATTAGCCGGGTTATGTAATGGGGAAAGCGGTATCATTTCACGTATAGCGTGAATAACGTCTTCATCGATTTGTGTTGGAGCCTGGAAGGTCTCACCACCATGAACGACCCTATGACCGATGGCGTAAAGGGATTTCATTGAATCCAATGGTCCGCTGTTATCCAGAAAAGCAATAATCTTTTTCAGACCGATTGCGTGATCCGCGACAGGCGAGTTCTCTCTGTGTTCAGCCACATCATCGGAGGCTTGATATCTGCGGTAAAGACAGATGCTATCGGGTTCACCAATGCGTTCAACTTTACCTGATACCAGAAGGATTTCCTGTTCCATATCATAGAGACGGAACTTGATGGATGAACTACCAGAATTGATAACAAGTACATGCATCGAGTTAAGCCAGATGTTATACCAGACAGTGCCTTGT
Source organism: uncultured Gammaproteobacteria bacterium (assembly GCA_965368945.1). Classification (GTDB taxonomy): domain Bacteria; phylum Pseudomonadota; class Gammaproteobacteria; order UBA6429; family Thiohalophilaceae; genus JAHEIJ01. Next base: position 5,571 of record CBDUOW010000002.1, on the reverse strand, counting down.
ACAGTTGATACATTGCATGATGTTCGCTATTCCAGGTTGGTGTATTTACGGAGTAACATTTTTTCGATTTCCACCAGGATTAACACCGACGAAGCCACGAGAATGACACGCAGCCAGGCTTCGGCATTCATGGCGGTCGTGGCAAACAGTGCTTGCATAGGGCCAAGGTAGGTAAAGCCGAGCTGGATTAGTATCAGAAAACCGGCGGCATACAGTACATAGCGGTTTCCGGACAATCCTTCAAACGTCAAAGCAGGCGCCAGCAGGTAACGGGCGCTAAACAGGTAAAAGACTTCGAACATTACCAACGTATTGACGGCTATAGTACGTGCCATTTCTATGGAAGCACCATGTTCGCGTTCCCACGTGAACAGGCCAAAGGTGCCGCTGACAAGAATCAATGACACAAAGATGATTCGCCAGATCATAAATCCGGAGAGGAGGGGTTCGTCGGGATCCCGGGGCGGTCGTTGCATGACATTCCTTTCGGAAGGTTCAAACGCCAGCGTCAGGGCTAGTGTAACTGCCGTGATCATATTTATCCAAAGGATCTGCGCAGCTGTAATCGGTAGCAGTCGTCCCAGAAAAATTGCCGCAATAATGGTTAGTGCCTCGCCGCCGTTAGTGGGCAAAATGAACAGGATGGATTTTTTTAAGTTATCGTAAACCGTACGACCTTCCTCTACGGCATGGGCAATGGAGGCAAAGTTGTCATCGATTAGGACCATCTCCGCTGCCTCCTTGGCGACTTCAGTGCCCTTGAGTCCCATCGCCACGCCCACATCGGCACGTTTCAGTGCCGGCGCGTCGTTGACTCCATCGCCGGTCATGGCAACAACTTCGCCGCTAGCCTGTAGTGCTGTGACCAGTTGTAATTTCTGCTCAGGAGAAACCCGGGCGAAAATATCAGACCGCTGCACGGCATCTTGTAATTGATCTTTGTTGTAACTATCTAATTCCGTGCCATTAGTCACCGTGAGACCATCGCCAATGCCCATCAGCGTACCAATAGCCCGGGCAGTAATCGCGTGGTCGCCAGTGATCATCTTCACGCGAATACCCGCTGACTGGCAGGTACGCACAGCCAGGGTTGCTTCTGTACGGGGCGGATCGATAATGCCGACTATACCTAACAAGGTAAGCCCGCCTTCAACATCACTGAAGTTAAGACTTTGCAGTTCGGCAGTTGCCGCTTTAAATGCGATTGCCAGCAGTCGCTGGCCGCGAGTAGCCATGCCGTCCATACAGGCCTCCCAGTAGGCCTTGTCCAGCGGGACATCTTCACCACGCATTCGTTGCTGGTGGCAAATTTCCAACACCCGTTCCGGCGCACCCTTGAGGTAGATAAAGCCATGACCGGCATGGTCATGGTGCAGGGTGGCCATGAAGCGGTGCTGTGATTCAAACGGGATGGCATCGGTACGGGGATATTGAGTCTGGTAGAAGTTATGCTCCAGGCCGGCCTTAAACGCCAGAGTCACCAGTGCGCCTTCGGTTGGATCACCCTGCATCAGCCATTGGCCGTTCATTTCTGTTACGGTGGCGTCGTTGCACAATAATGCCGCCTGGGCCACTTCCTGTAGGAGCGGTAACTCTTCCAGGGTGACGTCGTGGCCGTCGAGGCTGAAGGCACCGTGGGGATCATAACCGGTGCCACTGACTTCACAGATACCGACACCGGTTGCTACTGTCTGCACGGTCATTTCGTTGCGGGTAAGCGTACCGGTCTTGTCCGAACAGATGACCGTAACTGAACCCAGTGTTTCAACGGCAGGCAGGCGGCGAATGATGGCGTGCTTTCCGGCCATCCGCTGCACGCCGATGGCCAGAGTAATGGTCATGATGGCGGGCAGTCCTTCCGGAATCCCGGCCACCGCCAGCCCCACGGCAGCGAGGAACATTTCACCGGTAGAATAATCTTGTAGCAACACGCCATAGGCAAAGGTGGCGGCGGCGATGATGCCGATGGCGATGGTAAGCCATTTGGCAAAGGTGGCCATTTGCCGCAGCAGCGGTGTGGTCAGGGTCTGTACCTCGCGCAACAGGCCGCTGATGCGGCCAATCTCGGTTTGATCGCCGGTCTCCACCACCACACCCTGACCCTGGCCGTAGGTCACCAGCGTGCCGGAGTAGGCGAGGCACTTGCGGTCGCCAATGGTTGCCTGTTCCGCCACCGGCAAGGTGGTCTTTTCCACTGGTACCGATTCGCCGGTGAGCATGGCCTCTTCGATGCGCAGTTCACGGGTCTTGAACAACCGCAGGTCAGCGGGGACTTTGTCGCCGGACTGGAGCAAGACGACATCGCCAGGAACCAGTTCTTCAGCCGAAAGACTGACGAATTTACCGTTGCGTTTTACCATTGCCTGATGAGATAGCATGTTGCGAATAGCATCCAGAGCCTTTTCTGCCTTGCCTTCCTGAATGAAACCGATAATGGCATTGATCACCACCACACCCAGGATGACACCACTGTCCACCCAGTGGCCCAGCAGGGCAGTGACAGTGCCAGATGCCAGCAACACGTAAATCAGAACGTTATGGAACTGTGCTATGAATCGTGCCAGGGGGCCTTTTTTCTTGGCCGGTACCAGGCGGTTGGGGCCGAATTCCTGCAACCGCTGCTGGGCAGTCTCCTGTGTCAATCCATTCGATGACGAAGTCACCAGTTGGAATACCGCATCGCTATCGTGAGTATGCCAAGCAGTTGCGGAAGTTGAAGTGTGCTCATCCATTATGGGTCTCTCCGCAGGTAGCGATGTTAATACATCGGCTTTGGTATTGGTATGTCATGAAGGAGGTGTTTCTTTCTTTTCGAGGGGAAAGTTGATGGATACACCGACACGGATTATACCCAGGACCAACAGCAGCACACTGAGAGCATAAATGATGTCAGTATCTAGTTTATGGTTAAAAAGGTCGATCATGATATGTCTGAGGACAAAAACAATACCGGCATCAATGATCAGGCTCAGTCGTATTTGGTGTGAAGTGAAGTACTCGAACAATGATCGGGACAGTTCTATGAGGATAAAAAGTGTGAGTACATCAGAAAAGATATACAGGTAATTACCGGTAATACCGCCTTGCTGTAATAGATCGCCTATACGATAGAATAGTCGTACTACGCCGATGATCATGGTCAGGGTAATGAATAGCAATATAACGGCGAATACCAGGTCAAGGGTACGGTTATAGAGGGTTTTTATTTTGTTGGATGTTTGAAATATAGTTGATTTAGCCATGTCTCTATTCCATATTTTCTGTTTAGTTATAAAATCATTATTCAATCATTTAAGCAGTTATCCGGTAAGCAGAAATTAGCCCGAAAGGTAACTGAAGGAAATATCAAAAGTCATCTCGGCCCAACCGAAAAATGAACGATCACCGTCTGTATTATAATACAAGACTCTTAAAAATCAGAAAAAGTTACATGTAACTTTTTTCTTGTCGCCGTTGTCTTATTCATTAATCAACTAAATTTAGCGAAATTCAAGTAAGTGTGTTTCTTTCGCAGTGGCGGCAACACTATCGGGAGTAATGATTCTGGTCGTGTTGGGTCGGATGGGCATTCATCCGACCCTGTCCGGTGCGGTTGTGTTGACCACCGTTATGGATGTGGTGGGTTTCATGAGCGTTCTCAGTCTCGCAACGCTTTTTCTACCTTACCTGTTAGTATTCCTTTAGCTCTTCGAGATCGAGCTTATATTCAAATAGTCCCAGGACTTCTTTGATTAAAGTAACTTTCGTACTGCGAACGGGTAAGACGGCATAGGCAATATGTTCAAACGTTGGTGCATCCTGAACCAGATGCAATTGCCCCGAGGCAATGTCATCCGCCACCATCCGGGCGGGCAAGTAGGCACTACCACCGATATTCAGCAAATGCAGCAAAGCGATCCGGGCTTGGCCAATGCGAACAAGCGGTTCTGGCGCATCAGGAAAAGTGCGACGATGTTCCAAAGCATGGGCCAGTCCCCAATCGACCATCAGGTAGTTGTGACCCAATGCTGCTTCAGTGCTCTGATTCATCTCGCTCGACACCAGTATCAACTGTACCAGGGCCACCTTGCGTACCTGCAATACCTCAATCTGGGGCGGCTCAAGCATAAAGGCGATATCCAGCAAACCATCCAGCAGTCGCCGTATTAGCAAATCGGGGGAGTGCGATTCGGCAATAATCGCCATTTCGGGTGTCTGTTTTCGCAGGGTCAGGAACCAGTCCTGCAGAATGATATCCCACAAACGCAGACTGCCCCCGATCGCCAACTGTTGGGCGGCGCCACCAAGCGACACATCCTGACGTGCCTTACGCCAACCCGATATCAACATATCCGCATAGCGGATCAAGCGATGCCCTTCGGGTGTCAAGCGAATATCGCGTTTCAATCGATCAAACAATTTGACGCCAAGCATCGACTCCAGTTGCTTGATGCGGGCGCTTACCGCCGCCTGGGTGAGGTGCAGGGCCTCCGCAGCTTCACCAAAATGGCGGGTGCGGTTGACCTCAAGAAATGTCCGCAGTAACTCAATATCCATACATTAATGATAAATTAATTTTTAATATTTGACAAATAATTATAGTTTTATTTATCAAACAAGATTTCGTAGAGTGCTTCTCAACGTTGTGGTTTGGAATGTCCTTGAGATGAGAAATACGATGCTGGTGAGTTGCGCTCAATCAAGAAAACAACCGTTTATAAATGACCGGACCATGACCACATGGTCAGACGAAGCGCTAGTCTCGTGGGCATGTGGTAACCAGCCGGATCGACACCAGGCGATGAGCACACTTTTGGCACGTCACCGCAATTGGATTCATCGTCGCTGTCAGTTCCGTCTCGGATATATCCATGAAGCGGAGGATGCTACCCAGGAAATCGCCTTGCGTGTCTGTCGTAATCTGCACCAATTCGAGGGGCGCGCTCGTTTTAAAGCATGGCTTAATACAATCATCGATAATCATTGCAATACTGTTGCGGTTCGGTCTTCTCGATGCATCGCCAGCGAGCATATTTCAGATTTGATTGAAATCTATCAACAGGAGTATGAAGGTATCGATCCCTATGATGTGTTGATCGAACAGGATTTGGTCCAACGAGTGTTGTCTCACCTTCCACAAAACGCCAGGGAAGTATTGCGTTTAAGATTTTATTGCGAGCATTCACTGGAGGATATTGCAAACACTCTACATGTGTCACTAAGCGCCGCAAAGGCACGACTTTATCGAGCCATGGAACAGTTCAAGCAAATATGTTACCAGCTTATGACAGTCCAATGACAACTCGCTTGTTATGCTTATGTGGGATTGCAGATCGCCTATAGCTATTATCGATCAAGAGATATCAGAGGTGTTGATGTGTATACACAACTTAATGCCAATATCGACATTTGAAGTTTTCTGTTAGTTAAACAGATGGAAGGAGTAACTAATGAAAATTGTTGTTTTATCGCGAAATAAAAATCTCTATTCCACACGTCGCATGGTTGAAGCGGCAAAAGAACGGGGGCATGAAGTACGTGTGCTGGATGTGTTGCATTGTTATATGAATATTGCTTCACATAAGCCTCAGG
>CBDUOW010000001.1:0-37852 GCA_965368945.1 uncultured Gammaproteobacteria bacterium | reverse complement strand
ATCGGCAGGACTCTCAGCACATTCCAAACGATCCCTTTGCCCATCGGGCCGAGTTTGAAAGCAATGCGGTTAAAAGTCTGTCTGACAAAAATCCTGATGTCTGGAATACGGTTTATCCCGATGGCAAAGATGTGGATCTGACCAGGATTGTGACTCAAGAGCTGGCCATATCCGATGAGCCGCCGCCTTCGTCTGCCAAACCACCACTGTATGCGGGGGAAAAGCCACAGAAGCAACCTGACTTGTCGTTAGGCAGTTGGTTAATTACCAATGAGAGTGCAAGTGGCTATTGCCTGGAATATGCGGAAGGCAACAGCACCAAGGCCCAGGTGGGTGAACTCGTCGGAATCCGCCGAAGCAACAACGAGCAGTCCTGGAAATGGGGAATTGGCGTTATCCGCTGGATGAAATTCAATCCCCAGCAGGAAATGCAGCTCGGCATCGAAATGCTGAATCCGGATGCCGCAGCTATGGGCCTGCGAACTGCCGCTGCCAACGGTAAAGACTTCAATTACCAACGGACCCTGTTATTGCCTGAGATCCCCGCCATTAAACAGCCGGCGACACTTATTACCGCGCCCGTGCCCTGGCGTGTCGGTAACAAACTGATGTTAAACATGCGGGGTAAGGATGTACGGGTCGCATTAACCCACCTGGTGCAGAACACCGGCTTATTCGCGCAATTCCGGTTTGAATTCCTGGATGCTGACAAGGTCAAAGAAAGCACTGAGCAGAAAGAACAGCAGGCTGAGCAGGATTTTGGCCTGGTCTGGTCCTCGATATAGTCCCACTTGCAGTGGCATTGAGTGATAATTATCACTTCTGACAAACCATCCCCGGCTTGCCTTTAGTTGTCATAAAAGACATTATATTGGGTCTAATAATATGCTGTTGAAGGGTTGTGTGTGAGCGATAAAGATCTGCTTAGAGTACTGACAATTTTTGATGAGTCGGAACCTGCCGAGCAACTGATCAAGGTGCTGCGCAACGCGGGAGAGATTGTCCGCGATATCCGTGTCGAAGACGATGAAGACATGGAAAAAGCCATTAGCGAGAATCCGTTCGACATCATACTGGCCAAGCAGAAGCTTCCCATATTCAGCGCCCAGCAAGCGCTGGAGTTGCTGCAGAAAAGCGGTCACGATATTCCCCTGATCGTCATTACGGATTCGGACGACAGCAATGCTGTCCTGGCTGAACTCAAGGCCGGCGCCCGTGACACCGTCAGCCTCAACCAGCCGGAACGCTTACTTCACATCGTCAGACGTGAGGTGGCGGATCTGAAATACCGCAAGGGTATGCGGCGCGCGGAACAAATGCTGAGCGATTCGGAAAAGCGGGCGCGTAGTCTGATTGACAGTTCCCGCGATGCTATTTCCTATGTTCACGACGGTATGCACATCTATGCCAACCAGGCCTATCTGGACATGTTTGGTTATGAAAGCCAGGATGATGTCGAGGGTATGCCCATCCTCGATATGGTGGGGAGTAAAGACCACGGCACACTCAAGGACTTCTTGCGGAACTATGCCAAGGGACTAAGCAAGGACGACTCACTGAATATCGAGGCCAAACACACCGACGGCCATGCCTTCGAAACCGCCATGGAATTCTCCCCTGCCAGCATGGAAGGTGAGTCCTGCACCCAGATTATTATTCGTGATCGTGGCAATAGCAAAGAACTGGAACAACAGCTGAATGTACTCAGCAAGCAGGACCTGCTTACCGGGCTGTTTAACCGCAGTTACTTCCTTGACAAGGTGGACAAGCTGATTACCCAGGCGGTGGAAGGTAAAACCAAGGGTGCCGTGTTGTTTATCGAGATCGACAAGTTCGATGACATTCGTAACTCCATCGGCATTGCCAGTGCAGACCAGTTCCTCGCCAATATCGCCGGTCTGCTGAAAGAAAAACTGGAAAAGCATGGCCTGGTGGCCCGTTTTGAAGGGCCGGTATTTACCCTGTTGCTGAATGACGTGGATATCAAGCAGGCTGAACAGGCTGCCGCCAGCATTGTTAAACTCATCGGCGAGCACACCGCGACGATTGCCGGCAAGGTTATTGATCCAACTGCCAGCGTTGGTCTGACCCCGGTCAACGAGACGGTCAGCAACCTGCAGGATTGTATTACCCGCGCGGAACAAGGCTGTGAAGCAGCGCAGAATGAAGGCGGTAACCAGTACAATATCTATAATCCGGCCATGGAAGATCTGGCCGAGAATGAAAAGGTCAGTGTCTGGTCACACCGAATCAAAGAAGCGCTGCGAAATAACCAGTTCAGGCTGCTATACCAGCCCATTGTGAGTCTGCACGGCATCGCCGGTGGCCACTATGAAGTGACGGTACGTATGCTGGATGAAAGCGGGGAGGAAATACCGCCAAGTGAATTTATTGTCGCCGCGGATCAGGCCGATCTTACCAAATTCGTCGACCGCTGGATCATTGCCAACTGCCTTGCGGCCTTCCAGGCGCAAATCGCCAAAGGTCAGGATACCCGTTTCTTCCTGAAGTTGTCACAAAGCACCCTGACTGACGCGGATTTTCTGCCGTGGGTAACTGAACTTATCAAGTCCTTCAATCTCGATGCCAGTGGCCTGATATTCGAAATCGATGAATCAACCGCCTTGAATCACCTGGCACAATCCAAAATGATGATTCAAGGCTTGAAACAGCTTAAATGCCGTACCGCGCTGGAAAACTTTGGTAGAGAACAAAATACCTTCAAGGCGATGCAGGAACTGCCGGTGGATTTCATCAAGCTCCACGCTGACCTGGTGAAAAATTTACCGCAGAGTGTGGAAAACCAGGAGGCCATGAAGCAAATCGCCGACCAGGCTCGCGAGGCTAACATGCAAAGCATTGCCGCGTTTGTTGAAGATGCCAACAGCCTTGCCGTCCTCTGGCAGTGCAGCGTTGACTTTATTCAGGGGCACTTTCTGCAGGAACCCACCAGCAAACTGGATTTCGACTTCGACGGCGCATTCTAAACCGGCTTACAGCTGAATAATAAGTCTTCCGTTAAATTCCTAATCCAGTACATGTGACACCAGTCCATCCGCCAGCTTGGGTTCAAACCAGGTGGACTTGGGCGGCATGACCTCGTTGGCATCCGCCACCGCCATCAAGTCTTCCATCCGCGTAGGATAAAGCGAGAACGCAACTTGCATTTCGCCCGAATCAACCCGCTTTACCAATTCATCCAGGCCGCGAATTCCGCCCACGAAGTCAATCCGTTTATCGCGGCGCGGATCCTGAATACCCAGCACCGGCTCAATCAGGTTATTTTGTAACAAACTGACATCCAGTTGGCCCACTGGATCAGCTTGCGGAACCCGCTCTGCTTTTATGGTTAGAGCATACCACTGCTGCGCCAGATACATTCCGAACGCACCGGGTTGGGCCGGCTTAACCGGGGTATCACTTTCCACTACATCAAATGCCGCTCTTATCCCGACAAGATAATCTTTTATCGACAAACCATTGAGGTCCGTAACCAGCCGATTGTAATCCAGGATTTTCATCTGGTTGTCGGGAAACAATACGGAGAGAAAATAATCGGCGGCGATTTCCCCGCTTAGGTGATGGTCTTGATGCCGCATTTTGGCAAGGCGAGAGGCGGCCGCGGAGCGATGATGGCCATCGGCAATATATAAACACTCCATACCCTCAAAGGTGTTGGTCACTGTCTCGATACTTGCTGCATCAGCAATTCGCCACAGGGTGTGACGCACGCCATCATCCGCCGTCAGGTCATACAGCGGTTCTGTGCCTGTGATCCGGTTCGCCAGCTCATCAATCACGGCATTATGCCGATAGGTCAAAAACACCGGCCCGGTCTGTGCGTTCAGGGCATCGATTTGCCGTACCCGGTCATCCTCTTTATCGGGACGGGTAAATTCATGCTTGCGTATACGATTGCTGTCGTAATCCGCCACCGAGGCAACCGCGACCAGACCTGTCTGGATATGCGTATCCATAACCAGGCGATAAAGGTAATAACATACTTGCTGATCCCGGACGAGCACACCGCTATTGATCATTTGCTGCAGATTTTCTGCTCCCCTGGCATACACCCTGGTATCGAACGGATCCGTTCCCGGCGGCAGGTCAATCTCAGGCTTGGAAATATGCAAGAAACTATGAGGACGCCCTTCTGCGCGCTGACGTGCTTCTTCAGTATTCAGGACATCATAAGGAGGAGCCACAACATCGGCCGCAAATTCCGCTTTGGGGCGCAGCCCGGCAAAAGGTTTAATCAAGCTCATTCAAGCCATCCTCGGCAAATACTGGAGTCGCGGCATTGTATACGAGGCCGCAAGACTCTGCCCAGCGATTAACAAAAATCAGGATTCGATCTGACGTAAGGCACGCAGGCGTTCAGTCAGGCTTGGATGGGTCACCAGTAACTGTTCCAGTCCTTCGCTGAAGCGACCGGTTATTCCAAAGGCCACTAACATTCCCGGTAGCGCGGGTGGCGCGGTGCCGGCATGCAGGCAGGTCAACGCCGCGATCATTTTGTCACGTCCGACCAGACGTGCCCCTTCCCGATCGGCATGAAATTCCCGCCGCCGACTGAAACTGGTGACCACAATACTGGCCAGCCAGCCGTAACATAGTTGGGTCAGGGTCAGGATCAGGTAATAGGCAAGCGCCGGTTGAGTTTGGCGTAGCAGCAACCGGTCAACCAGCAAACTGGCAAGGCGGGCCGGTAACACTGTCAGGACATTAACCGCTCCCTGTACCAGAGCCAGGGTTCGCATATCATCATTGAGAATATGTGCGATTTCGTGCGCCAGCACCGCCTCCAGTTCATCCTGGCTGAGGCTTTGTAACAGGCCGCGACCCAGGATGATTTGAGCGGTATTACGATTTAAGCCGATCGTAAACGCATTTAACACGGGACTATCTATGATGCCCAGGCGGGGAGCACGAATTCCCGCACGTTGGGCCTGCTGCCGTAAGGCCAGCAGCAACCAGAGTTCCTGACTATCGCCCGGTTGCGTAATTGGCCGAACCCCCAACATGTATTTGGCAATGATGGGCGCCCCCAGCAACAGCACTAGCGCCCCGCCCCCGCCAAGCAGCGCTAATATGCCGAGTTGTTGTGTCAAGGGGACCCCGGCGCTTGCCAACTGCCCGGCATAACCTGTGAGCAGCAGAAACAGGCCAGCACCAACCACGAGTGCAGCCAGTACCAGCAGTAAGGTCAGGAAAGACCGCATAGCCTTTCCGTCGCGACAACTGCCATACTCAGCCGCATTACCCCGGGCGTCAAATTATGAACTGCATCACAAATTCGCATGTTTTCATCCGCTCACTCTGCAAGCATTTGTAATATATGCTTTTTTTGATAATACTGTATAGTTGCCTATACTTCTTAATGCATAATAACGTTTTCGGACCCGCCTGTTACAGGCGGGTAATCAATAAGCATTAGCATAACAGGCTGGGAAGACCTCAAGTCCACGATATCCGTCACAATGAAGAACAACCACGCATCTCTAAAAGCCGTATTTCTTCACCGGCTTAATCACCTGCCCCGTCGCCTGCGCTACGGAATGCGTGCCTTTATCCACAAACATACGCCGCGGTACTTTCCCATCGCCTACAAGCTGGCACTCATTATTACCCTGCTCATTTCAGCCGGGATGGTGATTCTGGGGTCGGTTATCGTGACCAACCAGACACAGCTACTGCGTACCCAGATTAACAACTTTGGTCAGGCGGTCGTGACCCAGTTGGGCGAATCATCCAAGGAACTGGTGCTGTCGGACGATATTCTAAGTTTAATGGTGGTGGTCAGCACTCTCGGTACCAACGAGAGCATTCTGGGTGCGGTAGTCTATTCAGACAATGGCAAAATACTCGCCTCTGCCGGCACGCTTCCCAACGATAACATCATCAGGCTTTATGCCCGCTCAAGCCAGGTGGATGAACAAAGTTACAGCGTAGAGTGGGCGGCCAGCACTGAAACAGGTGAAAGCGTAGACGCCATTTCCTTCATCGCCCCGATCCAGTTCCAGGATGTCGTAGCCGGGCATGCACTGGTCACTTTCAGCAAGGCAGCCCTGAACGAATCTCTGCGCCAAACAGTGAGTGCTATTGTGGCAGCCACCATCCTGATGATCATACTCGGAATCGTCATTTCCTTCTTAATGGCTGACCGGCTTACCCGACCCATCCATCGCCTGATGGATGCCAGTAGAGCCATTGGTGATGGGCACTATCGCACCCAGATCAAGGAACGCCGGAATGACGAAATCGGCTATTTGACTGACGCGTTTAACAATATGGCCAATGGTCTGCTGGAAAAATCGCAGGTAGAGAACGCCTTTTCCCGTTTTGTCTCCAGCAATGTTGCCAAACAAATCATGGCCAACCTGGATGAAATCCACCTTGGGGGTAAGCATGTACATGGCAGCGTTTTGTTTGCCGACATAGTGGGCTTCACCAGCCTGTCGGAAAGCCTTTCGCCGGATGAAGTTGCCAATATTCTAAATGAATACTTCACGTATATTTCCATGGCCAGTCAGCTTTATCGTGGCACCATTGATAAGTATATGGGGGACTGTGCGATGGTGGTATTCGGTGTGCCGGATGATGATCCGGAACACAAGTTCAATGCCATCGCCTGTGCGGTAATGATCCAGAAACTGGTGGCACGTCTAAATGCCATTCGTGTACGTGATGGTAAATATCAAATTAATTTCCGCATTGGCGTTAACAGCGGTAGCATGCTGGCGGGTAACATGGGTTCTAATGAGCGTATGCAGTACACTGTTGTAGGGGAAACCGTTAACCTGGCATCACGCCTGCATACGGTTGCGGACAAGGACCAGATTGTGGTTACCGAGCATTTATATAAAGATAGTGATATTAAATGGCGCATCCTGGCACACCGACATAAATCGATAAAATTACGTGGTATCGCTTCAGCTGTTTCCACCTACATCGTCAGTGACGTCAGTGATTCTTACCGAGTGACCATGGAAGCACAAATCGAAAATATTCTTTCTGAAAAAGTTGTCGCATGAGACGACAGTTTTTCCTCGTCCCCCTCATATTGTTTCTGCTACTCCCGGGTGGTTGCGCCTATCTTTCCTCTTTTAGCGCTGAGCTTCCCGAGAAAATTGACACGCTGATCCAGCAACAGGAGTATGGCGAAGCCCTGCAAATGCTTGAGTATGTCCGCCCTTCCCATGCGGACTACAAACGCCTGATGCGTCAAAAAAAGTATATCGAGAAACTGGTTGTTAAATATGAACGTAAGACGATTCAAAAAGCGGATAAATTAACCCGCCAGGGCAAATGGTACACAGCCCAGCAAACATATGAACAAGCTATTGAGAAAGTCCCGCAAAGCGAGAAGCTCCGAAAAGCGCAACAGGAGTTCTTGAGCAAACGAGACAACTACCTGAAACAGCTTGAACTGTCCCTGCTGCTAAACCGTGCAAACTGGTTAATCAGAAACGCATCAACGCAAAAAGAAATCGTGCGTGTTCTCCCCAATGATTATCAGCGCTATGAGGAAATACGTGAGTATCCTGACAAGGTAGATGAGACCGCCGAACAACTGGTTAGCTGTGTACAATCGGCACTTGATGCGGGCGACTATAATTTGGCCGAAACCTGCCTGAAGCTGGTGGAACGTATCGGCTCAAAAAACATTGACAAAAAGCAACTGGCGCTAGCCAATAAAACACTTGCCAGGGCCGAAAAGACAGAGGTTAGAAAACAAAACGACAAAACCCGCGCCTTGATTGCGGAACTGAAACAAGGCTATAGCGAGGATAATCTCAAACGTGCCCGCAACCAATTGAATGTGCTGGAAAAACAAAATAGCCGTAACAGAACATCCATTAAACTTCGTAAGGAACTGGATAAACGCTACCGACAGGGGATCGACCAGAAAATTGCCGCCGGCCGCGGGCTGTATAGCAGTGGCAAAATCCAGGAAGCCCTGGATATCTGGAATTCACTGCTGGACATTGATCCTGGTAATCAGAAACTGCAAGGCCATATCGATCGGGCTGAACGCGTACTGAGTAAACTACAACGTCTCAGCGATGAAGGCGCGGTTGTCCAACCGCCAAAACCCTGAACGCCACAACGAATATTGCCCCTTATTCCTCGGGCTCCATGCGACTCACGCCACGGAATCCCTGCGGCAGCTTATGGCCGCGTTGTGCACGTTCACCTTCATACGCCTCCATGTCCTCCGGTTTGAGTACCTTGTGACGTTTACCGGAAAAGATCTTCAGGCTGTCATTCTCCTCAATCACGGTCACCGCGGTAATATATTCCTGTCGGCTCTTGGTCTTGGCCGTGGGAATATTCATAATCTTCACGCCTTTGCCTTTTGGTAATTGGGGCAAATCCGCAATATGATGAATCAGCAATTTACCTTCATTGCTCACAATCGCCACCCAATGGGTTTCCATATCGGCCACCGCCACCGGTGGCAACACCTTGGCGCCGTCCGGCACTTTCATCACGACCTTGCCCTTCTTGTTACGGGTAATCAGGTCCTCGAGTTTGACTACAAAGCCATAACCAAAATCAGTTGCCAGCAGGTACAACTGCTCCGGATCGCCGGTCATTACCCCCCTGAACGTCGCGCCACTGGGTGGAGTCAGGCGGCCTGACAGGGGTTCACCCTGTCCGCGCGCGGAAGGCAGGTTGTGCGTCGGCACCGCGTAAGTGCGACCGGTTGAATCGATAAACACCACCAACTGATTGCTTTTCCCTCTGGCGGCATCAAGATAATCATCACCCGATTTGTAACTCAGGCTCGCCGCATCAACCTCGTGGCCCTTGGCGGAACGAACCCAACCACTCTCGGAGAGGATGATCGTGACCGGATCAGCGCTGATTAAATCGGTTTCGGAAATTGCCTGCGCGGCTTCACGCTCCACAATGGGTGAACGACGATCATCGCCATGGGTGGTGACAATCTCCTTGAGTTCCTTTTTAAGTAAAGTTTTCAAGCGCTGTTTGGATGACAATAATTTCTCAAGTTCCGCCTGTTCCTTTTTCAGTTCCTTCTGTTCAGTACGGATCACCATTTCCTCGAGTTTGGCGAGGTGGCGCAGCTTCAGTTCCAGAATGGCTTCAGTTTGTTCATCACTGAGCTTGAAGCGTTTCATTAATACCGGCTTGGGCTTATCGTTCTCGCGAATGATCTTGATGACTTCATCAATATTCAGATAGGCCACCATCAGACCATCGAGGATATGTAAGCGTTTGGTAACTTTATCGAGGCGGAACTGTAAACGGCGACGCACCGTTTCCAGACGGAACTTGAGCCAATCAACCAGCATCTCCCGCAGGTTATGCACTGAAGGACGGCCATTGAGGCCAATAACATTCATATTGACGCGATAGGTGCGCTCCAGATCGGTAGTGGCAAACAGATGTGCCATCAAGCCTTCCATATCAATACGGTTGGAACGAGGCACGATCACCAGGCGCGTAGGATTCTCATGATCCGATTCGTCCCGCAGGTCCACCACCATTGGTAGTTTCTTGGCGTTCATCTGGGTCGCGATCTGTTCCAGGATCTTGGCGGGCGAAGCCTGATGTGGCAAAGCGGTGATGATGATGTCACCGTCTTCCCGTTCGTAACGGGCGCGCATCCGGATCCCGCCATTACCGGTTTCATAGATCTTCTTCAGATCAGCACGCGGCGTAATAATTTCAGCATCCGTTGGATAATCCGGACCGGGAATATATTTGCATAACTCTCGGACTGTTGCCTTCGGGTTATCGAGCAAATGAATACAGGCACCAAGCACTTCTTTCAGGTTGTGAGGTGGAATATCCGTGGTCATCCCGACCGCGATACCGGTCGTGCCATTCAGGATGACATGCGGCACCTGGGCGGGCAGCAATTGTGGTTCCGACAGGGTGCCATCAAAGTTGGGTATCCAGTCCACCGTTCCCAGGGTCGCTTCCGCCAACAGCAAATCGGCAAAGCTGGACAGGCGTGACTCGGTGTAACGCATGGCGGCAAACGATTTCGGATCATCGGGAGATCCCCAGTTGCCCTGTCCTTCCAGCAAGGGATAACGATAACTGAAAGGTTGCGCCATCAATACCATGGCTTCATAACAGGCTGAATCACCATGGGGATGGAACTTGCCCAGCACATCACCGACGGTGCGGGCCGATTTCTTGAATTTACTGCCCGCTTTCAGACCGAGCTCTGACATGGCGTAAACAATGCGCCTTTGCACCGGCTTCAGGCCGTCGCCAATATGCGGCAGGGCCCGATCCAGAATCACATACATGGAATAGTCCAGGTAGGACTTTTCCGTAAATTCCTTCAGGGGTAATAATTCGATATTGTCGTCTGCGGGCACTGTTGCCATAACGCTATGCTTCCATCAATAAACTTCTGTTAACTGATCCTGGTTCAATCCTGGAATGTCTTTATACTTCCGCGAGATCGCCCTTCTTCTCCAGCCACTTCTTGCGATCCGCCGAACGCTTTTTCGCCAGTAACATATCCATCATCTGTGGCGTGCCGTCACCGGATTTGATCGTCAATCGTGCAAGTCGCCGGGTATCCGGATCCATGGTGGTTTCGCGCAATTGCAGGGGGTTCATTTCACCCAGGCCTTTAAACCGGGTCACTGATACTTTGCCTTTGATTTTTTCCGCAGCGATGCGATCCAGAATGCCCTGGCGCTCGGCATCGTCGGTAGCATAAAACAGCTGCTTGCCCACATCGACGCGGTATAACGGCGGCATGGCCACATAGACATGGCCTTCATCCACCAGCGGTTTAAAGTGGCGTAAAAACAAGGCGGTTAACAGGGTGGCGATATGGGCGCCGTCAGAGTCGGCATCGGCCAGAATAATTACCTTGCCATAACGCAGGCCGGACAGATTATTGGAACCGGGATCTACACCGATGGCAACGGAGATGTCATGGACTTCCTGCGAGCCGAGTACTTCGGTCGAGTCGACTTCCCAGGTATTAAGGATTTTGCCGCGCAAGGGCATGATCGCCTGGTATTCCCGATCCCGTCCCTGCTTGGCGGATCCGCCGGCCGAGTCCCCTTCCACCAGGAACAATTCGGTGCGTTCCAGATCCTGGCTGGAACAATCCGCCAGTTTGCCGGGCAACGCCGGCCCCTGGGTAATTTTCTTACGCACCACCTTGCGCCCGGCCCGCATTCGGCTCTGGGCATTATTAATGGCCAACTCGGCAATGCGTTCGCCTTCCTCGATATTCTGATTGAGCCACAGCGCAAAAGCGTCTTTCACAACCCCGGACACAAACAGCGCACTCTCACGGGATGACAGGCGTTCCTTGGTCTGGCCGGAAAACTGGGGATCGCTCATTTTGACCGAAAGAATATAATTCACCTTATCCCAGACATCCTCGGGGCTGAGTTTAACCCCGCGTGGTACCAGGTTGCGGAACTCACAAAATTCACGCACTGCCTCGGTCAAGCCGGTGCGCAACCCATTGACATGGGTCCCTCCCAGGGTGGTGGGGATAAGGTTAACGTAACTTTCGATCACATTGGCGTTACCATCAGGCGCCCATACCAGGGCCCAGTCCACGGCTTCATCGTTCCCGGCCATGCTGCCGACAAAGACCTCCGAGGGTAATTGCTCTGCACCGTCGAGTGCATCTACTAAATAAGCCTTGAGACCATCCTCGTAATACCAGGTCTCAGTCTCTCCGGTTTTTTCATCCTTAAAATTGACGGTTAAGCCGGGACACAACACGGCTTTGGCACGCAGTACATGCTTGAGTCGCGGGATGGAAAATTTGGCTGAGTCAAAATACTTGGGATTTGGCCAGAACCGCAGTGTAGTGCCGGTATTACGTTGACCTACCGTGCCAACGACTTCCAGCTTGGAAGCGCGCTCGCCATTGGCAAAGGCCATGTTGTATTCCTTGCCATCACGTTTAATCCATACCTCGAGATGTTTGGACAAGGCATTGACCACTGACACACCAACCCCATGCAGCCCGCCGGAAAACTGGTAATTCTTGTTGGAAAACTTACCACCGGCGTGCAAGCGGGTAAGCACCACCTCGACCCCCGGTATTTTCTCTCCCGGGTGTTTGTCTACCGGCATACCACGACCATCATCACTGACCTGCAATGAACCGTCCTTGAAAAGGATGACATCGACCTTGCTGGCATAACCGGCAATGGCCTCGTCGACACTATTGTCTATTACTTCCTGTGCCAGATGGTTGGGCCGCTCGGTCGATGTATACATACCCGGGCGCTTACGCACCGGATCGAGCCCGGTTAATACCTCAATCGCTTCTGCCGTATAGGTTTCTTTACTCATGGATCGTAATCAACTTGTAATTGTGAAAAACGACAATCTGAATGCTGTCTCTAGCCAGCATTGTACGGGTTTTGCCTGTTTTGGTAAAAACACAGTGCACAAAAAACCCCGGTACTTTACCGGGGTCTGGCATCCATATGAACCCGTTTGTGCCACTTGATCTTGGGTGCAGAGTAATGCGTCGGCCTGATACACCTTCATTCAGTAGCGACTGGCCTATTTCGTGCTCTGGAGTGGCTCAAGCTCAACACCCAGACGCTGCGCCACTTCTTCATAGGCTTCAATGACGCCGCCCAGGCCCTGACGAAAACGATCCTTATCCAGTTTCTTGCGGGTTTCCGCATCCCACAAGCGGCAACCATCCGGTGAAAATTCATCCCCCAGCATGAGTTCACCCTGGTAACGACCAAACTCAAGTTTGTAGTCCACCAGTAACATACCGGCATCGGCAAATAATGCCTTAAGAATGTCATTGACCTTAAAGGTTAATGACTTCATTCGGTCTATTTCATCCTGCGTGGCCCACTTGAAGGTAATAATATGGGCATCGTTGATCATCGGATCATGCAGCGCGTCGTTCTTCAAGAAAAATTCAAATGTTGGCGGGGCCAGATCCAGTCCTTCCTCAACCCCCAGACGTCGACATAGACTACCTGCGCTAATATTCCTTACCACACATTCGATTGGCAACATCTCGAGCTTTTTGAACAACGATTCTTCTTCCGATAACAGCTTCTCAAAATGAGTTGGCACTCCGGCTGCCTCGAGTTTTTGCATAATAAAGGCATTAAATTTGTTATTAACCATGCCCTTGCGATCCAGTTGCTCGACCTTCTCGCCATCAAAAGCTGATGTGTCATTTCGGAAATGCAGGATCAGTTTATTCGCATCGTCTGTGGTGTATACAGTTTTCGCTTTACCTGAATAGAGTTCAGCCAGTTTTTTCATAGTCTTATTCCAGTGTATAGTATCCAGGTCGACAGACCTTACCAAGCTTCAAATTGCACGCCAATCCAAACCGGATTCCTGTTGCGCCACGACAACCCAGCCCGCTTCGCAATTCAACACGTCACTCAATGCATCGCAAGCCAATTCGGTGGTATTATTCTGTTCGCTTAAATGCGCCGCAACCATATGTTGCAAACGTTGAGTATCGAGTTGCGCTAATAATTCAGCGGCCTGATCATTGCTCAAATGACCAAACCTTCCTCCTACTCTGGCTTTAAGGGACTCAGGATAAGTACTATTAGCCAACATTGTCACGTCATGATTACATTCCAGTATTAACGCATCACAACCCGACAACTGATCCACAATATGGGCCGTGGTCGATCCGGTATCAGTCAGAACACCCAGGCGCTTCGCACCGTCCCCAAAGGCAAACTGGCAGGGTTCCCGCGCATCATGCGGCACCGGGAAGGGTTGCACTTCTATGTCACCGAGTTCGAGCGGCTGATGCACATCAATAAAGTGCAATGCCGGTAATTTACCCAGACCAACATGACTGGCCGTACCCCGGGTGGTCCAGACGGGTATCCCGTATTTTCGCGCCAATGGACCAACGCCACGAATATGATCGCCATGTTCATGGGTAACCAGAATAGCCGTTAACTGTTCCGCTTCCAGTCCCAGACGTTGCAAACGAATTTCGGTTTCTTTGACGGAAAAACCATTATCCAACAGCAAACAGGTCTGGTGCTTGCTGATCAGGGTAGCATTGCCCTTACTACCACTGCCGAGGGATGCAAAGCGCACGCCGTGCTCACTCAATGTAACTGTTGATAAAGTAACTTGTTAAGCTTTTTCGCCGTCGCTGAATTATCCAGCTGACCGTTTTGATCATGCAGGCTCACCGTGGTGGTTTCACCACGCTCTTCCAGCTTCATGACATAAGTCGCTGATGATTTTGTATCATCATCGCCGCCAAACCACTTTTTCATCAAGCCGCTGTCTTCCTTGTTATGCTGCTCAACAAAGTCATCGCTTAGCTGCAGATAATATATGCCTTCAGAACGGTTTCGATCTGTAACAATTAGCCCGAGACGATCGATAGCCACACCGACACGGCGCCAGGTGCGGGCAAAATTATCATTCACCACCACGATCTGGCCATTGCTCACGTCCTGTAACACGGCACGTTCAACTCGCGGTTTTGGCTTGACCACCTGCACCGCCTGTTTCTCATCCATCCCGCGGAAGACCAGAAAACGTTTTAACACTTCAGCTTCCAGCTCAGGATCATTGGGGCGCCAGCGCCAAACCCGGTTGATGTTCTCTCCCGAGTCATCTTCAATAACGTCTTCAAGCAACCCCTGATGAACAAGATACATACGGGTTATGTTGGGATTATCGGTTCGTTCCAGCCGGACCCGGTAGCGATCCCGGAGGCCGGTCACCACCACGGCACCGAACAAGGATTTCCAGAAACCGACATTTGAATATGCCCGGTTTGACAACCAGTTGGTTTGCATCATCCCGAGCTTGGGATCTTCATAACTGATTTCGAAACCCAGGCTTCGAAAGAATCCTTGCGACTCCTGCCAGATTACTTCCGGACGACTTTCCAGTTCGGCCCAACGAATACCGCCCTCCTGTTTCACTGTTGCACCAGGCGTGGCCGGTAATAAGGCCGTATTGACCACCGCAGCCTGTTGATTCACTTGTTGTGAGCCATATCTCGCCTGTTCGGGTGTCACCACCGGGATCGCCATGGCATCACTTGTCTCGGGTTGGGTCAGTTCCGGCGGAACTTCTAATGACTGGTTATCACGCCGCCCCTGGCTGCTGCTTTTCTTACCGCCAAACCAGGAACAACCACTAATTAAAACAAATATCATGAGCAGACTGACTATCTTGCTGCCACGCAGAATCATTGACATCTTCATTTCCAGATAATTTATTGTATATGACTACAGCACACCGGCCTGTTGCAGGGCCTGGTGGACAATCGCTTGATGGGCTTCGGATAGCACGGTGAGAGGCAAGCGGATCCCGCTCGAGATCATACCCATGTCATGCAAAGCCCATTTCACAGGTATTGGATTCGCTTCAACGAAAAGGTTCTGATGTAAGGGCAACAATCGCGCATTGATGGCCGCCGCCTTATCCCGTTCGCCTGCCAGGGCGGCGGCACACATTTCATGCATTTCCCGCGGTGCCACATTAGCCGTGACCGATATGTCACCCCGGGCGCCGGCCAGGATCAATTCCATGGCAGTGGCATCATCCCCGCTGTAGACCTCAAACTCGTCGCCGCAGCGACGCATGATGTCCCTGGCCCGCTCAATATCGCCCGTCGCTTCCTTAATACCAATGATATTGGGCAACTGCGCCAACCGTTCCACGGTTTCCGGCAACATATCCACCGCCGTCCGGCCCGGCACATTGTAGAGAATCTGTGGGATATCGACCGCCTCGGCCACAGCTTTGAAATGCTGGTAGAGACCTTCCTGGGGTGGCTTATTATAGTACGGCGTCACCAGCAGACAGGCATCAGCACCCGCCTCCCTGGCATGACGGGTGATTTCTATGGCTTCCCGGGTTGAGTTGGAACCCGTGCCGGCAATTACCGGGATACGCCCCGCCGCCAGTTCGATCACCCTGCGCACCACCTCGGCATGTTCCTGATGATCCAGGGTCGCGGACTCACCCGTGGTACCCACAGCGACAATGGCATCGGTACCGTGCTCGATGTGAAACGCCACCAACCGGGCCAGCGCCTCTTCATCAAGTTTCCCGTCAGGGTGCATCGGGGTGACCAACGCCACCATACTGCCTTGAAACATGCCCATCTCCGCAAAAACCACCATGTTACTTGGGCGGCCGGTTTGTGACAAGAATTTAGCCCGTCCTTTGTCAGCATGCGCAATAAGGCTATGCGGATTACCCTGCTCGTTATCATTGGCATCAGGAAATTTGCCCGCGACCCGGCATCCCGGAGTGGCGTTGAGCCGGGTTCAGGCAGATATGTCAATACCATCAGCCCGGGAACCGCAGTGAATCACCTGCGCGCGGTGAAATTGAACGCGAGCCACCAATGAGCTGGTCCGTATCAATTTCGAACCGCAGGCCTCAAAAAAATAAACAATTCTGCGGGACTCCCTCTCATCCATGGGTTAATATGCTGCGTTTGTATTTTGATGATGATGCAGGAGGGACCGATGTCAGTCGACGTTGGTAAAAAAGTACCCGATTTCACTCTGGAGGCCACCAGCGAGCAGGCAATCTCGCTCAATGGAATGAAGGGTAAAAATGTGGTCCTGTATTTTTACCCCAAAGACAATACCCCGGGCTGTACCCGTGAGGGGCAGGATTTTCGCGACAGCTATAACAAGTTCACACGGCAAAACACCATCATCCTGGGTGTCTCACGTGACAGCATCAAATCCCATGAGAAATTTAAGGCCAAACAGGGCTTTCAATTCGAGCTTTTATCCGACGAGGATGAAACCCTCTGTCAGCTATTTGATGTCATCAAGATGAAGAATAT
The DNA here is from genome assembly GCA_965368945.1 of uncultured Gammaproteobacteria bacterium. Taxonomy (GTDB): domain Bacteria; phylum Pseudomonadota; class Gammaproteobacteria; order UBA6429; family Thiohalophilaceae; genus JAHEIJ01. The sequence continues at coordinate 21,042 of CBDUOW010000001.1, read as the reverse complement.
GTATGGTAAACAGGTACGCGGCATTGAGCGCAGCACCTTTTTAATTGACAGTAACGGTAAACTCAAGAAAGAATGGCGCAAGGTCAAGGTCGATGGCCACGCCGATGAAGTCCTGGCTGCTGTTAAAGCATTGAATAAATCTTAATTTCCCCGCGGTTGATATACACATGTCTAAACGTATGTTTGTTCTCGATTCCAATGTCCTGATGCACGATCCAACCTGTTTGTTCCGCTTCCACGAACATGATCTTTACCTGCCCATGATGGTGCTGGAAGAGCTGGATAATAATAAGAGAGGCCGATCCGAGGTGGCACGTAATGGTCGTCAGGCCAGTCGTTTCATGGATGAACTCATGAGTGACATGAGCCAGGCGGAAATTGAACAGGGTCTGCCCCTGAATATCCACGTGCATGCCACCAGTAATGGCCATGTTGAAAATGAAAAGTTAATGGGCCGGCTGTTCTTTCAGACGGTGTCGTATCGAAACACCCTGCCCGATTATCTACCGGGTAACCTGCCGGATAATAATATTCTTGGCACCACCCTGGCATTACAGAGTGAACTCACGGAAACACGGGTTACCCTGGTCACCAAGGATATCAACCTGCGAATAAAAGCGGCCGTGCTGGGTATTCATGCCGAAGATTATCACAACGATAAGGTACTGGAAGACGTTGACCTTCTCTATACCGGCAGCTATGAACTCAACAAGGATTTCTGGGATACCCACGCCAAGGAAATGGACTCATGGATGGAGGAAGGCCGCACCTTTTATCGTATACAAGGCCCAGAAGTCAGTAACTGGTCTCCAAGTGAATTTCTCCACAGCGGTGAAGACGGCTTTGAATCCATCGTGCGCAGCGTCGAAGATCAGGAAGCCGTTATAGAAACCATCCGTGATTACAGTAGTAGCAATCATTCCGTCTGGGGCATCACTGCGCGAAATCGCGAACAAAATTTTGCCTTGAACCTGCTGATGGATCCAGAAATCGATTTCGTCAGCCTGCTCGGGATGGCGGGTACCGGCAAGACCCTGTTGACCCTGGCAGCCGGATTGCAACAAACCCTGGACGACAACCGCTACGCCGAAATCATCATGACGCGGGTTACCGTACCAGTGGGCGAAGAGATCGGTTACCTGCCCGGTACCGAAGAAGAAAAAATGACACCGTGGATGGGCGCCCTGATGGATAACCTTGAGGTGCTGACCAAAACCGAATCGGGTGGTGACTGGGGCCGAGCCGCCACCAATGACCTGTTAAGCAAGCGTATCAAGATCCGTTCGGTCAACTTTATGCGTGGCCGTACTTTTCTGAACCGCTACATCATTATTGACGAAGCCCAGAACCTGACGTCGAAACAACTGAAAACATTGATTACCCGTGCCGGACCCGGCACCAAGGTCATTTGCCTGGGAAACATCGCCCAAATCGATACGCCCTACCTGACCGAAACCACTTCGGGCCTGACTTACGTGGTGGATCGTTTCAAATACTGGCAACACAGTGGTCATGTCACCCTGCTGCGTGGAGAACGCTCGCGGCTGGCTGATTACTCTTCAGAAGCGCTTTGAACAGGATAAAGTCACTGCCCGTGAGAACGCCAACAAGCTAGCTTTCTTCATCTGCGGCCGCGGGTTGCGGTGCCCGTGGCCAGGCATGCAACACGGCATTCACCAGGGTTGCGAGCGGAATCGCAAAAAACACGCCCCAGAAACCCCATAGACCGCCGAATACCAGCACACTTACGATAATCGCAATGGGATGCAGGTTGACTACCTCGGAGAACAGCAGTGGCACCAGTACGTTGCCGTCCAGGGCCTGAATAATGCCATAGACGATCAGTACGATGGCAAAGTCCGTTCCCCAGCCAAACTGGAAATACGCCACTATCGCGACCGGAACCGTCACTACCGCCGCCCCGATATAAGGCACCAATACCGATACCCCCACCAGCGCCGCCAGTAAAATGGCATACTTAAGATCAAGAATGGCAAACGCAACATAGGTCACGCTACCGACGATCAGAATTTCCCAGAACTTGCCACGGACATAGTTCCCCAGCTGCAAGTCCATGTCATGCCAGACACGGGATGCCAGGCTACGATCCCGGGGTAAAAAACTGGAAAACCAGCTCAGAATCAAGGCTTTGTCCTTGAGAAAAAAGAACACCAGCAACGGAACCAGGATCAAATATACCAGCAGGGTAATCAGGCCAGGAATTGAAGATAGTGAAAACGACAGGATTTGCTGGCCACTGGAGGCAATCTCGCGATCCATAGTATCCGCCATATCCTGAACCTGCTTTTCCGAGATATAACCATAATGCTCGGGTAACTGCATCAGGGTTTCACGCGTCACACTCAATACTTGTGGCAACTCTTTAATAAACCCCGTCACCTGCACCGATAACAGCGGCACAACCCCAAACACCAGAAACATCACAAAGATAAAGAAGGCAATGAATACCAGAATCACTGCTGTCAGACTTGGAACTTCACGCTGTTCCAGCTTACGTACAATGCCTTCCAGCAAATAAGCGATGACCACCGCCGCCAGCACCGGTGTCAACATTTTCCCCATGGTTAACACCACGGTGAAGCCAACCACCAGGATAATCGTTAACACAACCGCCTGGGGATCGGAAAAATATTTCTTGTACCAGCTGTTAAGAGTTTCAAGCATCGCTGTCTTGTCCTGGGTCATCATTCTGCATGGACTCATAGCCCTGGCGGAATATGTTCTCCAGCTCATCAATCACAACCATGGCATCCCGACCCTGTATCAGGTGTTGCGTAACCAGGGCGGAAGTGTCATGCAACATGGTATCCTTGTTCAGCATCGGGTATGTCGCTGAAAGGCGTTTGACTGCGGCAATCACCGACTCTTCCGTTGGGCGTGGAATTTCCAATGGTTCCTTCGCGACTAGTGTCTGGGGTGGATACCGTTCCGCAAGAAAAGCGGCAAAATCCAGCAAGTTATTACGCGCGGCCTTCGGTAAGTCGCGATATAGATTCAATAATTGTTTTTCACTCTTGTTCAAGAGCGTGGATTCTCCATCAGCGGCAGTTAACTAACCTAGTGGTTCATCCTGGTGCGAACGACAGTAGTTACGGGCAAAGCTCAACAGCTCATCCATCGCTCGCACGCGGAATTTCTGTTTCTGGTGCACGAACGAGAAGGGTCGATCAATCGGCGGCTCGAGTTGGACGGCAACGAGAGTTCCCAGTTTGAGTTCCTTTTGAATTGTGGCATTGGACAGAATCGATACTCCCATACCCGATTCCACCGCTCCCTTAATCGCTTCCAGGCTGCCCAGTTCCATTGCGATGTTCAGGTCAGCCGTACTTACACCGGCCTCATGCATACTCTCGATCATCACTTCCCGGGTCCCTGAGCCTTCTTCCCGGCATATGAAGGGATAATCAGCCACGCGCTGAATCGGCACTACAGCTTCCTTCGCCAGTTCATGTCCCGGTGGCACAATAAGTACCAGGTGATCGGTTCGACACTTCTCAACCACCAGGTTCTTGTTATTGACAGGCGCTTCCACCACGCCAAGATCGATGGTGTTGTTTTCCACCTGGGAAACAATGCCGTCAGTATTGGCGACTTTTAGACGAATGGTGATATCGGGATACTTGGTTTTGAAGTCGCCGAGCAGAACGGGCAACATATATTCGGCGATAGTGGTGCTGGCTCCCAGAATCAAAACACCGCTGATATCGCCGGTCAATTCGCGTACCGAATTGTCCATTTCCGCATACAACTCGAAGATGCGCCCGGCGCATTCATGCACACGCTTACCGGCATCGGTGAGACTGATGCGATTATGGGTTCGGTCGAACAGGCGGGTGTTGAATTGCTCTTCCAGTTGCCGAACCTGGAAGGTGACCGCCGGTTGGGTCATGTGCAGTTCTTCCGCCGCCTTGGTAAAACTGAGTAAGCGCGCAACGGTCTGAAATACCTGTAATCGTCTGTCTGCCATTACCTTTTCCAATCTCCGCTGACCATGGTGGCCTGATTATTTTTCTGTATGGATACATCGGCAAAACTAAGGGCGGAATAGTAACAAGTCTTGTGGAAAACATAAATAGAATTAATAGGCTTAAAACCTACTCGAGTTTCTTATCAGGCGTCGGGGATGAGGCTGGCCTGTTTACCCCCCAGCCGGCGGTACATAAAGGCGTAGTACATCACCGGAATCACAACGAGTGTCAGCAGGGTGGAGACCAGAATCCCGAAGATCAATGAAATGGCCAGGCCATTGAAAATGGGATCATCCAGGATGAACAGGGCGCCGAGCATGGCGGCGAAACCCGTGAGAGCGATGGGCTTGGCCCGCACCGCCCCGGAGCGGATCACCGCCTCCTCAAACGCCACCCCCTCATCCAGCTGCTGGTTGATGAAATCCACCAGCAGAATGGAGTTGCGCACAATGATCCCTGCCAGGGCAATCATGCCGATCATCGAGGTTGCAGTGAATTGGGCACCCCACAGGGCATGACCCGGCATGACCCCGATAACGGTCAAGGGAATCGGGGCCATGATGATCAAGGGCACCAGGTAAGAGCGAAACTGCCCCACCACCAGCAGGTAAATCAGCAATAACCCCACCGAATAGGCAATCCCCATGTCGCGGAAAGTTTCGTAGGTAACCTGCCATTCCCCATCCCATTTCATGCTGTAGCGATAGGGGTTCGCCGGCGGATTAATCAACGTCTGCTCGATGACGGTGTCATTGACCAAGGGGGTTTTCTTCAGGTCAGCATAGATATCAAACATAGCGTAAAGCGGGCTATCCAGGTGACCCGCCATGTCACCGGTAACAAACGTCATCGGCAACAGGTCCTTATGGTAAATGGCGTGTTCACGCCGGGTTTCCACCAGCCTGACGACTTCCGCCACCGGCACTAACGCATCATCCTTGCCACGTACCTTCAATGACAGTAACTCATCGATCCGCGCCTTATCCCCTGGCTTGAATTCCAGCCGTATCGGTAGCGGGTATTTCATATTACCGGCATGCAAATAGCTTAAATCCGCGCCACTGAGTGCGGTAGATAAGGCTTCCACAACGGACTGCTGGCTAACACCCAGTAATGCGGCCTTTTGTTGATCGACGGCCACGATCAATTTGGGCGCATCAGCCTCGGTGCTGTCATCCACATCGACCACATCCGCGGTACGTTCGAATACTTGTCGAACCGATTTGGCCACCGCCAATTGCCCGTCATAATCCAGACCATAGATTTCAGCCACCAGCGGAGCTTGCACCGGGGGACCGGGCGGGACCTCGACAATTTTGATATTGGCATCAAACTGGTGCCCGATTTGCTGCAAGGGCTCACGCACCGCCAGCGCAATCTCATGGCTTTTCCGATCCCGTTCGCTTTTGGGGAGCAGGTTCACCTGGATGTCGCCCACATTGGCGCCACTGCGTAAGTAATATTGCCTGACCAGGCCATTGAAATTAATGGGTGAGGCACTTCCCGCATAGGCCTGATAGTCGGTGACTTCAGGTACCGTGGCCAGGTAGTTCCCCAGTTCGTTCAGGACTCGCGCCGTCTGCTCCAGACTGGTGCCTTCCGGCATATCGACCACCACCTGGAATTCGGACTTGTTATCAAACGGCAGCATCTTGAGTACCACCAATTTGACGCCCACCAGACCTATCGACAACAGGATCAGTAACAGCACAATGCCCGCCAGTTTGCGGCGTTTTGGCCGACCCGCATCGGCATTCAGGTAGGGCCCGAGATAACGTTTGAACAGGCCATATAACCTGTCCTCCCCGGCCAGTTCATCATGCTGGGGGGCTGCCCGACTAAGCAGGATATTCGCCAGCCAGGGTGTCACCATGAAAGCTACCAACAATGAGATCAACATACCGATACTGGCATTGATGGGAATCGGGCTCATGTACGGCCCCATCAGACCGGTAACGAACGCCATGGGCAGTAAGGCCGCAATCACTGTAAAAGTTGCCAGGATAGTCGGCCCACCCACTTCATCAACGGCAGCCGGGATAATGTCCACCAGGCGCTTGCCGGGGTGCAATTGCATGTGACGATGGATGTTCTCCACCACCACGATAGCATCATCCACCAGGATCCCGATGGAGAAAATCAACGCAAATAACGAGACCCGGTTGAGGGTAAATCCCCAGGCCCAGGAGGCAAACAGGGTGATCGCCAGGGTGATAATGACCGCCAGACCGACTATCATCGCCTCGCGCCGACCCAGGGTAAACAGCACCAGTAACACCACGAAGGTGGTGGCAAAAATCAGCTTGCCGATCAGTTTCTTGGCTTTGGCATCAGCCGTTTCCCCGTAATTGCGGGTCACGGTGACATGCACGTTTTCAGGAATAAAAATACCTTGCAGCTGGCTTACCCGTTCGATCACCTGCCTGGCGATGTCAACGGCATTGGTCCCGGGTTGCTTGGCAATGGCCAGGGTTACGGCAGGAAACTCTCCCTGAATCTTGATACCTTTACTGGCGGCACCCGGTCCCGTCCCGAACCAGGCATACTGCTCCGGTTGAGCCGGACCCCGCTTTACTTCCGCCACATCCCGTAAATAAACCGGCTTGCCATCATGCACACTGACAATCAGGTCCTGCACCTCTTCCACCGTACTGAGAAATACTCCGGCCTGCACCGGCACCTCAAGGTTATTGTCCACCATGTTACCCGAAGGCCGGGTGGCATTGCTTTGCTGCAGGGCAAAACGCAGATCATCCACCGCCAGGTTATAAGCCGCCAGATGACTGGCGTTAAACAACACCTGCACAACCTGCTGTGGCCCTCCGAGGGTATAAACATCTCGCGTGCCCTTGACCCGCTTCAGCTCCGCCTCCAGGGCATGAGCTACCCGGCTGAGTTCATAGCCACCCCGCTCCTCATCTTCCGTCCACAGGGTCAAGGTGACTATCGGTACATCATCGATGCCTTTGGGTTTGATTAAGGGTTGCGCGACGCCCAAACCCGGCGGCAGCCAATCCTGCTTTGAATACAGCGCGTTGTATAAACGAACAATGGCCTGGGTTCGATCCTCGCCCACCTTGAACTGGACGGTCAGTACCGACATGCCGGGGCGGGAGACAGAATAAACATGTTTCAGCCCCTCCAGTTCCGACAGGATCTGCTCCGCCGGTGTGGTCACCAGTTCTTCCACTTCCCTGGCAGATGCCCCGGGAAAGGCAATAAAGACATTCGCGAAGGTGACGTTGATCTGGGGCTCTTCCTCCCGTGGCGTGACTATCACGGCAAACACGCCCAGCAAAAAACCGACCAGCGCCAACAGGGGAGTGATCTCCGAGGTTAAAAAAGCCCGCGCGGTACTGCCCGAGATGCCCAGGCGTTGGCTCATTGGTTGGCCCCGGCCTGTTGTTCCTTATACCGAACCACCGCCTTGATGGGATCAAGCGCCACCCGCTCACCTGCGGTCAGACCCGCCAGGATCACCACCTCGTTATCGCCATAGCGCCGACCGACCCGAACCTGGCGATAGTGAAGGCCCTGCTGATCATCCACCACATACACGGCACTCACTTCACTGCGATGAGTGACCGCGCGTTCGGGAATAACCAATTGCTGGACTTCATCAAGCACAAACCCGACCTTGACGAACATGCCCGGATAGACGTGGTAATCCCCGGCGGGCAAATTCACCCGCACGCTAAAGCTGTGGGTGGTTGGATCCGCAAAAGGGCTGATAGTGAGTGATTCGGCCGGCACGCTTTTGCCTGTTTTACGATCGATGATGACCCTGGCCTGCTGTTTGCTGCGAATGGTATTGATAATGTCTTGCGGGACATTGACGGTCGCGCGCAGTGATTCGAGCGACAGGCCGGTAAACAGCCGTTGACCCACGGCCGCAGTTTCCCCCACTTCGATATGGCGGGTCACTACAATCCCGCTATAGGGGGCACGCACCTGCGTATGTTCCAGATTTTCCCTGGCCTGGTCCCGTTGGGCGCGCATTGCCTTGAGCCGGGCTTCCGCCTTATCCAGCATGGCCCTGGCCACCAGCTTTTTCTCAAATAATTCCGTCGTCCGTTTATAGTCGGACTCAGCCTCTTGATAGTTCGCCTGGGCAGCATCATAGCTGGCGCGTTGTTCCTTATCACGGAACCGCAACAGGATGTCGCCCTTCTCCACATAATCATCCACATCGTAATTGATTTCGATGACCCGTCCGCTGGTCTGGGCCGAGACCGTGGCTTGCTTCACCGCCTCAATCAAGCCATCCAGCACCCGCTCTCGTGCTGCCTGCACATCGCGCACTTCCGCCGTGGAAAGTTTGGCCGGTGCAGACCCGGCCCAGGCTGAAACCAGGGCGAGACCCAGGAACAAAAGGCTTCGATAACCGTTCCGGTTAGTATCTTGACTGCATTGCACCGTCATACTGAAGTCCTCTTAACGAGTAAATTCTAACAAACAACATAATAACCGCGGAATACAGTACAAGCATAAGGAAAATGGCGGATAAAAACAAAAGCCCCAACCGGTACCCAAAAACCGAGCCAAGCAGTACAATTCTCGAGCAAATTTTTCAGCTTTCACCAGTACAGGCAGCAGTCGCTATGGCGCAATACATTTACACCATGAACCAGGTGAGCAAGGTCGTTCCCCCCAAGCGCACCATCCTCAAAGACATTTCCCTGTCCTTCTTTCCGGGGGCCAAAATCGGGGTATTGGGACTGAATGGCTCCGGCAAGTCTTCCCTGCTACGCATCATGGCCGGGGTCGACAAGGAATATGACGGTGAGGCCCGACCCCAGCCGGGAATTAAAATCGGCTACCTGTCGCAAGAACCGGAACTGGATTCCAGCAAAGATGTTCGCGGCAATGTGGAGGACGGCGTTGGTGAAATAAAGGGTATGGTGGACCGGTTTAATGCCATCAGCATGCAGTTTGCCGAACCCATGTCTGATGATGAAATGAACACCCTGCTGGAAGAACAGGGCAAACTGCAGGATGCCATTGATGCTGCGGGGGCCTGGGAACTGGATCGCAAACTGGAAATCGCGGCTGATGCTTTGCGGCTGCCACCCTGGGACGCGGATGTCACCAAGCTGTCGGGGGGGGAACGCCGTCGTGTTGCGCTCTGCCGCCTGTTGCTTTCCAACCCGGATATGTTGTTGCTTGATGAACCCACCAACCACCTGGATGCGGAATCGGTGGCCTGGCTGGAGCGCTTCCTGCACGACTTTCCCGGAACCGTCGTAGCCGTGACCCATGATCGTTATTTCCTCGATAACGTTGCCGGCTGGATCCTGGAACTCGACCGCGGTTATGGCATTCCGTGGGAGGGTAACTACTCGTCCTGGCTGGAACAGAAAGAGCAGCGATTGGAAATCGAGGAAAAACAGGAGAATGCCCGTATCAAGGCCATGAAGGCGGAACTGGAGTGGGTGCGCAGCAACGCCAAGGGTCGCCATGCCAAGAGCAAATCACGTCTTAACCGTTATGAAGAACTGGCATCCCAGGATTATCAACGCCGCAATGAAACCCAGGATTTATTTATCCCGCCCGGTGAACGCCTGGGGGATCTGGTGATCGAGGCCACCGACATCAAAAAAGGCTTCGGCGATCAGCTGCTGGTAGAGAACATGAGTTTCAATCTGCCACGAGGTGGTATTGTCGGGATCATTGGCCCCAACGGGGCCGGCAAGTCTACGCTGTTTCGTATGCTCGTCGGGGAAGAACAACCGGATAGCGGTGAACTGCGCATTGGTCCGACGGTAAAACTGGCCTACGTGGATCAGAGCCGCGATGCGCTTGATTCCAAGAAAACCGTGTGGGAGGAAATTTCCGATGGCCAGGACATTATCACCATCGGGAAATACGAAGTCCCTTCACGTTCCTATGTGGGCCGCTTCAATTTCAAGGGGAGCGATCAGCAAAAATTTGTTGGTGATTTATCCGGCGGGGAACGTAATCGCGTCCACCTGGCAAAACTGCTGCGCAGTGGCGGTAATGTATTGTTACTGGACGAGCCGACTAATGACCTGGACGTGGAAACCCTGCGTGCACTGGAAGAGGCCCTGCTGGAATTCGCCGGCTGTGCGATCGTCATATCCCATGATCGCTGGTTCCTGGATCGCATCGCCACCCATATGCTGGCGTTTGAAGGTGACAGCCAGGTAGTCTGGTTCGAAGGAAACTACGCGGATTATGAAGCTGACAAGAAACGCCGCCTGGGTGATGACAGCGATCAACCACACCGGATCAAGTATAAAAAACTGGAGCATTAATTAAGCCCAGCTTTCTGTGTCGAAAGAGTTTCAGTCCTTTGCTTAAAATTCGTCCAGCACTTGCTGCCAGTCACCTGCCCGGCCTTCTTCTCGCTCACCCCCGAACTCTTCCATGTCCAGGTCATCGTACGGGCCGGAGGCATCATTAGGCTCGGCAGCTGTAACAATATTCAGCAGGTACCAGGATTCCATATCAACTTCTTCGACATCCCCATCGTAATACTGGATTTCAACCGAATCATCGTCCACGGCAACGACTTCGAACCTACGTTTCTGGATATCTTCATACCATTGCCCGATAACCGGCTCAGTCACAGACTGTATCATCGTGCTCACCTCTGACATGCTTACCCTCCCTGAACATTCAGGGCTGCTTATTTGCTGTTTCTAACTCTAACAGTAGCACTCGCTGCAAAAATTGCATCTATCCATTTAGATAGGGAGGTTACTGTCATTAAGACTCAGTCAAACAAACGTATGTTAAGCGTTTGAAGGGTTATCCGGACTATCGACTTCAATAATAAGAGGTAGGCAGTTCAATTACTTAAACAAAAACGCCTTATTAAATTATCGCATCCTGAGCAAAACACTCAGAGAAGCCAAGTACATACTTTATAATAAAGCAAGCCCCCTTAGGGGGGCTCACAAATCTTATATTATATCTAATTGACTATATTTTTGATTCAACCGGTGCGGGTGTAGCGGGTGCAGTTTCAGCGCCCGTCTCTGATGTGACATTCAGGTTGGTTTCACTAATGACTTCATTAGCACTATTCAGAACGGAGACCTTCCATTCCCCCGTCCATTCCGGCTGCAGGTTCTTGCTTGACCATACACGCCAACGGGAACCTTTAACTTCAAACGCCACCTCGGCCATGACGTTACCATTCAGTTCCCAGCGATGGGTGGCCGTCTGCCCTTCCATGTCGCGTAATTCCGTAAAGAAATATACCTTTTGATCCATCGCATTCATTTGCTGCAATGTATCCACAGGCTCACGATCCTCAATCGAGGACGTGAAGGCAGAGCGAGCCACTGTGCCAGGATTGAAACCACTTTTTTCTTCCATTGCTGCAGCCGGTTCAGTTGTTTCCATGGTCTGTGATGGGACCTGGGTTGCTTCCAGCTGCGCTTCCTGTGCCAACTGGACAGGTTCAGTTGTAGTTACATTTACGGTATTCGTCAGCTCAGTTGCGGGTAGAACCGAGGTTGCTTCAGTTGTTTCCTCCGCACTGACCGGACCAACGATCAGCGCAGTTGATATAATTATGTATCCCAGTTTTTTCATGTTGTTCTCCCTGTCATTTATGACAGTTTATTGCTTTTAAGGAAACCCGCTTCTTCATAGCGGAATATGGCGCGTAGTAAAGCGTGTTTTTCAACCTGGCATCTGTGAAAATCATCACAGTATCAAGCAAGTTTAATCAACCTTATCGTCAGAATGAGAAGTGCTAGCGTTTAATCAGGCAATGCGGTTACGAATGGTGCCAGTGTGATAATCGCGAATGATATCGATGACCTGGTTCAATAAACGCTGGCGGGCAGGACGACTGGCCCAGGCAACATGCGGTGTTAATATTAAATTCGGTATGTCCGCTAATAGAGGACTGCTTCCATCCGGAGGTTCCTGCTCCAACACATCAACACCGGCACCTGCAATCCAGCCTTCTTGTAATGCCCTCGCCAGAGCAGTTTCATCCACCAGTCCTCCACGAGCCGCATTGATAAGAATGGCGCTCGGCTTCATTAACCGCAGTTGGGTTTCACCAATCATCCCCCGGTTTTCTTCCGTTAATGGACAATGCAAACTAAGCACATCCGCTTCGGCCAACAATGCCTCCAAAGGTACCCGCCTAGTCCGGGTGTCATCCGCATTGCGTTGCGCAATCCGTACCTCCATATCAAAACAGGCGGCTGTCCTTGCCACCGCTTGCCCCAACTCACCATAGCCGACAATTCCAAGAACATTGCCGGTTAATTCCTCGATCGGAAAATCCAGTAAACAGAAGAATTTACTTTGTTGCCAGCGGCCTTGCCTGACCGCCTGTTGATAAGCGGGTATCTGGCGGTGCAAGGACAGGATAAGAGCAAACACATGTTGCGCCACCGAAGCGGTACCGTAGGCGCGAACATTGGTAACCGCAATACCCAGTTCCCTGGCCGCATCCAGATCAACATTGTTGGTGCCCGTCGCGGCGACACAGATCAGTCGCAGTTGCTCGGCGCTGGCTAATACTTCACGCGTCAACATTACTTTATTGCTGACCACCACTTCCGCGCCTTGCAGACGACTGGCCAACTGCGAAGCTTCGGTGTGAGGATAGAAATCCCAGTCATCCAGCACTTCTTCTAATTGACCGAGATTCAAATCATCATTAGCAACGCTGGCCAGATCAAGAAAAACGCCTTTCATCGTTATGTTCTTTATTTAGCTTTTGCTTTTATGCATGTCTCAAGGATAATAGCAGCTACATTCACACAGGGACCTTTATAAATGTCACGTTATACCAGTGCCAGCCAATTCCAGCATGATCAAGCCGAATGCAGCGGCATTCTGCTGACGAACCTGGGCACGCCGGCCGCGCCGACGGCCGCGGCCATTCGACCTTATCTGGCGGAATTCCTGTGGGATCCCCGCGTGGTGGAACAACCCCGCTGGTTATGGTGGCTGGTCCTGCATGGCATTATCCTGCGCTTGCGGCCCAGGCGGGCCGCCAAGGCCTATGCGAAAATCTGGACCGAACAGGGGTCACCCCTGCTGCATATCAGTCAGCAACAGGCGGGGCAGTTGCAGGCCGCCCTCGAACCCTTGTTTGCCGCACCGGTAAAGGTAGCCCTGGCCATGCGCTACGGTGAACCTTCCATTGCGGCGGGCCTGCAATCATTGCGTGAGGCCGGTGCGCGGCGTGTTCTGGTATTGCCCCTGTATCCCCAGTATTCCGCCACCACCACCGCATCCACCCTCGATGCGGTGACGCAAGAGCTGCAGCACTGGCGCTGGGTACCTGAACTGCGCTTCGTTAATCATTACCACGACCACCCGTCCTATATTCAGGCCCTGGTGGCTTCCATCCAGCGGGCCTGGGGATCGCACGGGCGGGCAGCGAAGCTGTTATTTTCCTTTCATGGCCTGCCGCAACGTTACCTGGATGCAGGCGATCCCTATTTTTGTGAATGTCACAAAACGGCTCGCCTGGTTGCTCAAGCGTTACAACTGCAAGACACGGAATGGGAGACCACTTTCCAGTCACGCTTTGGACCCGAGCCCTGGTTGCAACCTTACACGGATCACACTCTGGAGAAACTGGCCAGGCAAGGGGTTCGCCGTGTACAGATCATTTGCCCCGGATTCTCCGCCGATTGCCTGGAAACGCTGGAGGAGATCAATATGCAAAATCGCGAGATCTTTTTACAGGCGGGGGGAGAACAGTTTCACTATATCCCGGCCCTCAACGCCGAGGCAGGCCATATTCAAGTCATGGCGGATGTAATCAAGCAGCATGCAGGGGACTGGTTAACCCTCCCGGCACGCCAAGACACCACCAGTGAGCGAGCCAAAGCCTTGGGAGCAAAAACCTGAGCCGTGTTGACGACTCAAGTTTCAAACAAGCATCTGAATAAAAAAAGGAAGGCACTGCCTTCCCTTTTTTGCTTTAGCACGCGGGTTAATTTCAGGAAATCCCCGGGTTGCCATCCATGCCGACGATTTTCGGTGAATTCAGCTTAGCGATCTTGGCAACTTTCTCGTCACGCAGATATTCAGCCACCACTTCCCAAATGGGTTTGCCGGGGGCTTTCTCACCCACCGTGGCCCACCCGGCGACAGTGTAATTCTTGTCCGCCTCGATCATCGTGCCGTCATCCAGTCGCATATCGGTGATTCGCTTGCCGATTTTCTGTTTCGGGTCAATGGTGTAATCCAGTCCCCCCACGCGCACCATATCGCCGCCCTGTTGATAATAAGGGTCCGGGTTAAACAGGTTATCGGCCACATCCTCCAGGATATCCTTGATAGTCTGTCCGCTCATCTCGCGTACATAGGTTTCCGGATAGGTGATACAGGTCTGATCCATGACATTGTCCATGGTGATTGCCTGCCCCGGTAGTACCGAGGTACCCCAGCGGAAGCCGGGCGAGAGCGCGATTTGCGCCCCACCCACCTTACGCAAGGCATCGCAGATGATTTGATCAAAAGTGCCATTGAAATTACCACGGCGGTACAACACCGTATCCGCCACCGCCAGCTCCTCACGCAAGATATCGACATAGGGCTTACGTACATCCTCGATGTAGGCTGACATTTCTGCATCCGGTTCCAGTAAGTTGGAGAAGACCGGCATCAATTTGTAGCGGAAATCCTGCACCTTACCGTTGCGGACATCGAGTTGCATCACACCCAGGAATTTGCCGTTGGAACCGGCGTTGGTAACGAGAGTCTGACCGCCCTTGTTTTTAACAACGCTCGGCGCCGGTATCCCATCATGAGTATGGCCACCGAAAATCACATCAATCCCACTCACTATGGATGCCATTTTCAGATCCACATCCATGCCGTTGTGCGAGAGCACCACGACCACATCCGGTTTTTCATTCTCGCGCACGGTATTGACGATAGCCTGCATATCCCCATCACGGATACCGAATGTCCAGTCAGGGATAAAACGACTCGGGTTGGCAATCGGTGTATAAGGGAATGCCTGCCCGATCACCGCCACGCGTACCCCATTCATGTCCTTGATCACATAGGGTTTGAACGCCCGTTGGGTATCTTCATTAAAGCCATCAAAATCCGCGAACTGATAATCAAAAGCCGCGTCATCGTTAACAAAGACATTCTGACTGACGAAATCACCATTGAAGTCCCCGATATTGGAGATCACTTCATTGTCCATATAAGTGAATTCCCAATGGCCGGTCATGACGTCGACACCCAGGCGGTTACAGGCACCCACCATGTCCTTGCCACGAGTCCAGTATGCGGTACCGGATCCCTGCCAGGTGTCCCCGCCGTCCAGCAACAGGGTCTTGTTGACGCCCAAATCCGCACGCAGACGTTTAACCAGGGTGCGTAAATGCGCAAAGCCACCCACCTTGCCATAGGTTTTGGATGCTTCGGCGAAATTCAGGTAAGTAAAGGCATGTGCCTCCAGGGTATTCGGTTGAATACCAAAATGCGCTAACAGCTTTTCACCCACGAGATGCGGGGGGCGACCCAGGGCCTCACCAATGCCCAGGTTGACGTTGGGTTCACGGAAATAGATCGGTAACAACTGGGCATGACAATCGGTAAAGTGCATCAGGTTGACATTGCCAAACTGTGGCAACGCATAGGGATCCTTGGGTGCCTGACTGCTGGTGGTTACGCCGGCGGTCCCGCTGGTCTTGCTATCACACCCGGGTAACATGCCGGCCGCCGCCGCCATCCCCATGATTTGGATAAATTCACGGCGATTGATAGACATTGAGTCTTCCTCCTAACTTAAGTATTTGTTTTTCTACACGATATTTGGCCGCGCTTGTTCAGCGTGCGCGTACATTTAATTGTTATGTCTTTTTATTTGTTCAGCGGCGCATCATAGTACAAACCGTTCCTTTCTGGCAGGGCCTGGGCACGCTGTGAATAAAATTTCACAAAAATGTTGCGATTTGCAGCCTGCATACAGAGTGGCAACGCACCACTGCTAAAATTGATTCATGTGTTATTGCCGGGCCGGAATCGAAAATGCCCGCTTTTGCCACCACTTGGTCACACGATATCCCAGTAAAATCAGGAGTATACCTGCGTAGATCAAGGGTTCACGCAGATCCGCCTTCACCATCAATAGAAAATGCAGCACCCCCAGTGAGGCAATCAGATAAATACTGCGATGCAAACGTTTCCAGCGGCGTCCCAGACGCCGCATCATGCCATTTGTTGAAGTGACCGCCAGGGGTAACAACAGGATCCATGCCGCAATCCCGACGGTAATAAAGGGACGTTTCAGAATATCCTTGCTGATTTCCTGCCAGTCGAAAAATTGATCAAACCACAAATAGGTCAGAAGATGCAGGCAGGCATAGAAAAAACTGTACAAGCCCAGCATGCGCCGCAGTTGCAACGGCCAGGACTGATGCAAAATGCCTCGCAAGGGTGTCATTAGCAGAGTCACTAACAGGAAGCGCAGGGTCCATTCCCCTGATTCGCGGGTCAGTGCCTCAAAGGGATTGGCCCCCAACTGATCATGGAAAAAATTCCAACCCAGTACTGCGGCGGGAATCAGGCTAACAACAAACAATGCCAGCTTGGCGAATTGTATATGTGACAACGACATTAGTTGCAGGAAATGAAATGGTGATTATCAGAGCAAACGGCATATGCAAACCGTACTGCAGCTTGCCATATACCTTCGGTTAATAATATTTGCTTAAAT
This sequence comes from uncultured Gammaproteobacteria bacterium, assembly GCA_965368945.1. Taxonomy (GTDB): domain Bacteria; phylum Pseudomonadota; class Gammaproteobacteria; order UBA6429; family Thiohalophilaceae; genus JAHEIJ01. The sequence goes on along the minus strand of CBDUOW010000001.1, from coordinate 4,368 downwards.
CCATGCCTGTATACAGGCTCGCGACCTCATCCGCATAGCCGTTGAACAGCAGGGTCTTGCGTTTGAGAAATTCACCCAGCCGCCGCTCACGTCCCTGACTCCAGCGCGGATGATCAACCTCCGGATTTACATTAGCATAGAACCCGTATTCATGGGGTGCAGTACGTGTCCAGGCACTGACTGGTTGCTGTTCAGTAAAACGTATCTTGACAATGGATTTAATACTCTTAAAACCATATTTCCATGGCACGACCAGACGTAGAGGCGCGCCATTCTGATTCGGTAGCGCTTCACCATATAAACCGACTGCCATAATTGTTAATGGATGCATGGCCTCATCCATACGCAAGCCTTCGACATAGGGCCAGTCAAGCACCCTGCGCTTTTGCCCCGGCATTTCCTCTGGCCGATGCAAGGTAGTGAACTCCACATATTTGGCTCTTGAGGTCGGTTCGAAACGCTTAATTAAATCGGCCAATGGGAAACCTACCCAGGGAATCACCATTGACCAACGTTCCACACAACGTAAACGATAGATACGCTCTTCCAGTGCATGCGGTTTGAGAATATCTTCCAGGTTATAGGTCCCCGGTTTCGCTACCTCGCCTTCAACCGTCACGGACCAGGGCAGAGTAGTCAGGCTCTGTGCCTCAAGTGCAGGTGAGTATTTATCAGTTCCAAACTCATAGAAGTTATTGTATTGAGTGACGTGTTCATATGGCGTTTTCTCTTCATCAGTCGAATAGGCTGCTGTTGCCTGGTAATCAAGTTTCGCCAACCCGGAGCCCTGCTGCTGTACCGAAGTTTTAGCCGTTACCAGGCTGGAAACACCGGCGAGAAAAAATCCGCTTGTAGTTTGCATGAATTTTCGCCGATTCATGTAAACTGAACGATCCGTGATCTCTGAGGGCTTGATAGCAGATGGTTTTTTTATGCGCATCGGGTTTCTCTCTCTGAATCAGACATCTATATTATTTATATCACTATACTCGGTCTATGACCCTCGGAGACCGCCAGAGTTCAGTAAGCTAAAGATAATAGAATTTCTACCTCTGTGGGGTTGGCGGCAGCTCATTTCATTAGGTTATGATTGGGTAGCCAACTAATATTACTTATTATCTCTGAATAAAACAGAAATTATGGCTAGGAAGCAGATCAATCGGGTCATGGTCCAGGAATCTCGGTTCAAGGGTGAAGTGCGTCGATTTGAAATCTACAATGACAAATTTATTAGAATTAATATCCATAATGTATTCGGGGATAAAACCTATCATTTGAACATGGGCATGCTGGAACCCTGGCCGATCCTGCACCGTCGCATATCCTGGCGTTGGCTGTTGGGATTAAGCTATTTCGGTCTTGCAACAATAGTCTACAGTGCTTACCTCTATCTACATCCCGACAGTGAAACCATCGGCCAGTTGATTCCCTTTATCACGCTATTTCTATTATTAGCATTAGCTGCTTTATTAATGTTTCTCTATTCATCGCCTGATGTCATGGAATTCAGAAGTCGTTATGGCAACTGCCCACTTATTAGTTTGTTAAAAAACCGGCCAAATAAACTGGAATTCAAGCACTTCACCGATGAATTGAAAACCCGGGTTCTGGCTGCCAGCCAGGTTGTCACCTTAAACAAGAAGCAAATGCTGGAAATCGAACTTAAGGAATTACGTCGTCTCACAGACGATGGCGTCCTGCTTGAGCATGAATACCTGCAAGCCAAGGACAGGGTAACAGGCATGAATATCTAGCTGCCGCCTATGCGAAACGATATATCAATATGCCGAACAGCAATCAGCTGGTGCACCAGCCTGGTTAATATCCAATGAAAAGTTATCCGGTTTTTATCCTTATCACCGTGGCCTTCTTTGGGCTGGTGTTGCTCTGGATTGCCATAGCAAGAAATGACGAATTTATCCGGCATAATGAAGCTGTCGCACGTCAGGCGACCACTGGTGTTGCCGATGAAATCGCACGCTACATTGTCAATAAAAAGCGTCTGGTTAAGTTATTCAGCAAAGAACAACGACCTTTACTCGATCAAGTGATTCGGCAACCTGATTCTGAAGCGTATCATCAACAACTCAATGACAAGTTACGGGAATTCTTTCCGGGTTACTTCAACTTCACCATAACCGATTATGAGGGCGGTACTTACATCGACGATTTTGACGGCCAACTGAACATGCTCTGTCAAGTAGATATCGTGGACTTCGCCTTGAACGACCTGAACTCTCCCCGCCTGCACCCGCATCCATTTATGTATCATTTCGACATTATGGCGAGAATGGCTGACACAACAACAAATCATATTTTATTCGTTAGTTTTAGTGCTGATTTACTGGGTGACCTGCTCAGCAACGTACAACCTGCAAACTATGAACTGATGTTGATATTACCTGGCGAAAAGCCACTGATCGAAATTACCGCAAATGGCCCACGCAACAGCCTGGATCGTGAGGATTTTCACTTAACGCCTGAGGAAGTCAACCGTATTGTCAGTGTTCACCGCGTACAAGGCACGCAATGGGATATCGTCGCATTATACAGAAGCGGTTTGTTTTCAAATTTTCAACGACAATTAGTCCTGCAATCACTGATGATCTTCGTACCATTCCTGGTTTTCGCCATTATCATGCTTTATCTGTATCGTCGGGCGGAGATTCTGCGCCGTCAGGCTGAAGTGGCGCGTGATGAGTTTCTTGCCACTGTCAGTCATGAACTACGTACCCCGTTGACAGCGATCCATGGATCACTGGCTCTTATCGCCAACGGTGTTGGTGGTCAACTATCCGCAAAAGCAAGCGAGTTGATCAATATTGCCCAGAAGAACGGCCAACGTCTGATCCTGTTAGTTAATGACCTGCTGGATATGCGTCAACTGGAAAGCGGTAAAATGGACTTTGACATGCAGCCTGCTAACTTGGTTGATATTGTCCAACACTCTATTGATGAAAACCGGGAGTATGCCCGTCAATTTAATGTTGTCTTTGCGTTTAATCCACCTCAAGACGAGATACTGCTAAATGCCGATCAGAATCGTCTCTACCAGGCAATGACAAACCTGTTAACCAATGCGGCCAAATATGGCAATCGCAATGACACTGTCCAGATCACGCTTACGCCATCTGCGCATAGCGTGCGTGTCTGCATTGAGGATAAAGGTCCTGGAATTCCATCCGAATTCAAGAGTCGGGTGTTTGAAAAATTCAGCCAGTCTGACAGTTCAGACAGCCGATCTGGTGGTGGCTATGGTCTGGGTCTCAGTATTGTTAAAGCCATCATTGAAGCCCATGGCGGCACTGTCGGATTTGAAAGTGATAAAGACATTGGCACGAAGTTTTACTTCGATTTGCCACTCTACGTGCCAGAGTGAAACTCTTAGATTATTTAATCGAAAATACCTCAGAGCAGGTATCAGATTCGTGGCAACAGCGCCCGGCAAGCCCATAAGAAAGACCCGCCAGGATGACGGGGCCCGATAGATTTTTCACGTAAACACTTATGCTGCGCTGGCTTTATGCCCGGACTTACCGAAGCTGAACTGATCACCCGCCACGTCAATTTCAATAACATCTCCCGGCATGAAATTACCCGCCAGTATTTGCTGCGCCAGGCTGTTTTCGATTTCCTGTTGTATTACGCGCTTCAAGGGGCGAGCACCATATACCGGATCAAAACCTGCTTCACCGATCTTATCCAATGCTGCTTCAGTCAAGCGTAGATCCATATTGCGATCCTGTAACCGCTTGCGCAGGTACTCAAACTGGATACTGGCAATGGCGCGAATCTGCGCTTTAGCCAGGGGATGAAATACCACTACCTCATCGACCCGGTTTATGAATTCCGGCCGGAAGTGATTACCAACGATCTGCATGACGGCATTCTTCATGGCATCGTAGTTTTCTTCACCGGCCATTTCCTGAATTTGCTGCGAACCCAGATTAGAGGTCATCACCACGACAGTATTCCGAAAGTCCACTGTCCTGCCCTGTCCATCGGTAAGGCGTCCATCGTCCAGAACCTGCAACAATATATTAAAGACATCCGGATGAGCCTTTTCGATTTCGTCCAGCAAAATCACCGAGTAGGGCTTACGCCGCACCGCTTCGGTTAAATAGCCGCCTTCTTCATAACCGACATATCCAGGTGGGGCACCTACTAAGCGCGCAACAGAATGCTTTTCCATAAATTCGGACATGTCGATACGCACCATGGCGTCGTCGGTATCGAATAAAAATTCAGCCAGCGCCTTGGTCAGTTCAGTCTTGCCAACACCGGTCGGCCCCAGAAACAGAAAAGAACCGTTGGGCCGATCGGGATCGGACAGGCCGGCACGCGAACGCCGAATGGCATCGGACACCG